>JBCBFY010000092.1:0-20515 GCA_038527325.1 Cyanobacteria bacterium J06614_10 | reverse complement strand
TCCTCTTGGGAAAACGCACTAACAGAGCCAGGCCAGTGTCATAATACGTTGCCGTAGGGCGGAGTAGGTCGGCAGTGAATAGCGCTAGCGGCTGGATTCTGTTTGCCCGCTGGAGTAATAACTATCAGACTAACTTGCGCTCAACAGAGATCACCTTATTTCTCAATCTCAGGCACAATGTCTGGTCTCTCTTTACCTTCCCAACCGGCAGGTCGCTTCGAATTGTACCAGGCGATAGAACCAATCGCCGTAGCTGCAATAAACCCGACGATGCCAACTGTTGTTAGCGAAAAAGCATAGGGAGCAGATTCAACAGCCGTTTCTAGTAGCAGAGTCATATTAAAACCTCTTTGACTAAACTACCTTTACGGTATGACATTACCCCTATCGGCGAATCTTTCAGTCTAGGTATATAGCGCTCCGCCGAAAGGTATAGTTGCCAGCTGTGCCGGTCTCAAGCAGCAGCAGCGACCAAAACAAGAGTCCCTGCCAAGTTGGCAGAGACTCTGTGAAAACGGTCATCGATTCGGCTAGGGGTGGCTAGTCCGCAGCAGCCACATGGGAGCAAGTGAAAGCAGCGGAAACAAAACAGCTTCTAGACAGCAACCTTTTGCTTCGACCAGACGCCGCTCTCATCTTCTTCGTATTTTTCGTGAATTGTAGCCCAGGCAGACTCCTCAGCCACTGAAGCGTCGCTGTTTTTATCGTACTCTTCGTTGTAAGCGTTAATGAAGTCTTTTTGAGCCTCTTCAGATAGGTGAGTTCGAACCTCCGGCGAGAGGTCGTTCACATCGCCACAGCGCCCGTCACAAACATTAGATAGTGGCTTGTCGAGCGTGTGAATCTCTTTTCCACCTGCGCTCTCTATCAGCAGCTGAATCTCACCAGAGCGGTCGGCAGGCACTTCCACCATCAACACAAATTCGCCCGCCTGAATGCGGGTCTGATAGATAGCGGCTTTCTCTTCAGGAAGGCCAATCGCAACGAGCACAGAGGCCAACCCCGCGCCAGCACTACCGGCCAGCGCTCCGCTAGTAGCCCCTAGCAGCAGTCCACCAATTGGCCCTGCAGCCACAATCGGCCCGACAAAAGGTACGAACAAAACGCCTACCCCAGTCAGCAAGCCCAGCAGAGAGCCAAACAAGGAACCAAAGATAGCACCAGAGCGCAGTCCACCCAAGATGACATCTTTCTTTGTCAAAAATCCAGAAATTCGAGTCTCACTCTGAAAGTTTTGACCCATTACCGAGATATGATCTCTCGATACGTTTCTATCTAGCAGACGGCGGATAACAGCGTCTATGCCACTCTGCTCTTCAAACACCGCAGAAATTGTTCTTTCTGCTTTATAGCTTTCACTCATGTCATCATCTCCTTGAGTCTCTCTGGGTGTGCACTGCACGGAGATATCTCCGCAGGTCTGCCCAAGAGAGACTCTGTAACGCTAAATATTAGACAGTTGCGGGCGTCCGCAAATCCGATGTTCTCTCGCCAGAGGGCGTCAGGCTGTTGCCTTCCAAGAAGGAGCGCAGCATCCAGGCCATTTCCTCATGCTGTTCCATGATGCCAGTGAGGAAGTCAGCGGTACCTTCGTCGTGGTACTTCTCACCGCACTGGTCGACATGGTCGCGCAGGTTGCGAATGACCTGCTCATGGTCGCTCACTAGGCGCGACACCATCTCATCAGCAGAGGGTAAGTCTCCCGCATGCTCACGCAGCGTAGAATTCTCCAAGAAGCCCTTGGCCGTCCCAATGGGGTAGCCGCCCAGCATCCGGACGCGCTCTGCGTAGGCATCGATATTCATACTGATGGCTTCGTAATGCTCTTCCCACAACTCATGAAGCGTTCTAAACTGAGGCCCTATCACGTCCCAGTGATACTTCTTTGTTTTGATAACGAGCAGGTAGGCGTCGGCCAAGTCTTGATTGACGAGGTTTACAACGCCCTGTCTTTGTTCTTCGGTAAGTCCGATGCTGATGGTTTGCATATGATGTTTATCCATGAATGTACATCAAACATAAGACCACGAATGCTCTGAAAGATCCTCTGTCTAGAGGTTGGTTTGTGAAAATACGCTTTCTAAGCACCCATGTCTACAACGGCGTGACGCAGGAGAGTAATCTGTTGATTAAAATCCAGCTGCGTAATTTTGTTGAACACCTGCATGCCAGCGTTCGACAGTTCATAGTCATCGGGCACTTGTATAATTTCACCAGCACTCATGCCTTCAGAGAGCTGATACCAAAAAACCAGCTTATTGTCTTCACTAAATCCTCCGTAGGCTTCAGTGTGTTCTGTACTATTGTGATCGACCAAATCTCGCATAAATGCCATCTGATCGCTTTCCGACATAGACTTTACGGTGTTCAGCAAGTTTTCAGTGAACTGTGTTGCTGCAGCGCCCGGCGCGGCTGGGGTAATAGAGCCACCCATATTCTCATACACGACCCAAAGCAATCCTAGCTTCTCATCTGTCGTCAGCGATTCAAACAAGTTGACCTCTTGCTGAATATCCTGCGGAACGGTGCCGGACGGGGTGTTTGCGCTAGCAATCATCGTTGTGAATCCTCTTGTACGTCGGTTCTAAACGTACCGCCTTGCACCGCGCCGAGCTTCTAACAAAAGGATGAAATGAAATAAGAGAAACAACAGAATGCAGGGCTTATCTGCACATTTATTCGGAAGGTTTATTCGTTGCTTATGCCAATCGCTCAGCAATGCGATCGCCCACTCTCATCGCATTGGCCATAATGGTCAATGATGGATTGACCGCCGCGCTAGAGGGGAAGAAGCTCCCATCCACCACGTACAAATTATCAACATCGTGAGCCTTGCAGTTTAGGTCTAGCACAGAGGTATTCGGGTCAGTGCCGAAGCGACAGGTGCCGACTTGGTGTGCGATCGCACCAATCGGCAAAATCTTGCTGAAGTACCACGAGACCGGCAACAGGCTCCCCTGGTTATCTACCTCTCGCATTACCCGCACCCACCGCTTCACCAACCGCTTAAACGCCGTCATGTTGTTCGGCGTATAGTCCAACACAATCTGGCCCTGCTTCAGCTTGACGCGATTGTTGGGGTTGGGTGCATCTTCACCCGTGAGCCACCAGTCTACGGTGCGCTTGGCTGCGATGCGTAGGGCAAGCGTCGGCGCAATCGGCGGTACATCTAGCGCCAGCATCCGGTGATTCACCTTACCCAGCAGCTGCACATGGCCCATCGGATAGTCGAACCCAGGCTCTCCCCAGTAATAGTCATTAATTGCCAACGTCTTCTGAAACACACTCTGGTTTTCCTTCAGCGTGAGCCCCACAATCGCCGCCGCCAAGTGCTTCATAAAGTTGCGCCCCACTTGGTCAGAGCGATTAGCCAGCCCATTCGGATGGTGCTCATTGGCAGACTTCAACAGCAACACCGCAGAATTGACCGCCCCGCAGGCCACAACGACAATATCGCCAGTAAAGGTCACCTGCTCACCGTTGATATCGGCCTCTACTCCCGAAATCTCTTTTCCAGAGGCGCTGGTATGCAGCTTGTTTACCTTTGCCTCGGTCACTAAATGAACATTTTCACGGTTCATCGTGGGGCGAATGCAGCTCACATCGGCATCAGATTTGGCATCGATAAAGCAGGGAAATCCATCGCAGGTATTGCAGCGAATGCACTCACTCAAGAAAGCGTCTTTTTCATTGAGCTTTACCGACAGCGGCAAATAGAAGGGGTTGAGCCCTCGGTCTTGAAAGGCTTTGTCTAGCCCGGCGATACGGGGCTCATGGCTAACCGGCGGAAAGGGATACTCGCCACTGCGAGGCGGCTCTGTAGGGTCTAACCCCTGCTTGCCATGTACCTGATAGAGCGCCTCGGCCTGGTCATAGTAAGGCTCAAAGTCGGCGTATTTTAATGGCCAGGCAGGAGAGATGCCTTCGTGGAGCCGCACCTCATCAAAGTCTCTTTCCCGTAGCCGAAACAGCGCACCACCATAAAACTTTGTATTCCCGCCTACCCAGTAGTTTGTTCCCGGCTGAAATTCTTGCCCTTGGCCATCTAGCCACTTTTCTGTTGTCTGGTATCTACCATCGCGAAAGACCGCATCGGTACTCCAGTTCAGCTTTTCCTTCGGCAGAAAAGCCCCCCGCTCTAGGACTAAAATCTTTTTGCCGCTGGGGGCCAGCCTATGCGCCAGGGTACCGCCCCCCGCGCCCGTGCCGATGATGATGACGTCATAGTGTTGGGATGTAGACATAACACGGGGCCTTTTAGTGTGTTCGAGAGTTTTCCTTTTTCTAAATTCTTTTTTTATGCCACGAACTCGACACTACAAGTCACCCAGCCTGAGGTAGATCCCCTCTGGAGGGGTGGCGCGCAGCGACGGGGTGGGTCCGGCGTGTAGCGTCAGCGGCTGGACCCACCCCGACCTCCGCTGCGCTCCGGCCACCCCTCCAGAGGGGATCACCTTCTGGCGTTGACTTTTTAGTCACCGCAATGGTGTACGCCTATCTTTTTCCTAAATTCTTTTCTTATATGCTCTAACCGTCAACAGTCCAAAGGTTAATGTTAACCCCAAACTCCAAATCAGAATAATCGCCACCGAAGACAATACCGGTTCGCCTGCCGCAAGCCCGCGCATCGCATTCGACAAAATCGACACCGGATTGACCGACACAAACCCTATCGCCCAATCTGGAAAGCCTTCTTTCGGCACATAGCCCACGCTCAAAAAAGTCAGCGGTAGAATCCACGGGTTCATCACCGCAGAGACCGCCTCTGATGACTTGGCGCCAACTGCAATATAAAACCCAATTAATGATACCGAGAGGGTGAAGAGAGTCGGCAGCAAGAAAAAGGCAAGGCTGCTCAAAAGGCCCCCCTGAAAGCGAAACCCGATCAGATGCCCGGCCAGCACGATGAAAACAAGCTGAAACAGCAGCCGGGCGCCAGAAGCCAAGAGTCGTCCAGCGATCGCAGACATCCGAGCAATCGGCATCGCCCGCAGGCGAATATCCATCCCATTTTCCAGATCGTTGTAGAAAAAGTTACTGATATTGACCGTATTAAACAAAATCCCCTGCACGGCAGCAAAAGGCAATAAAAACTGAGCGTAGTTGCTAAAGCCCTCACCCGGCGTCACCACTTGGGCAAAGCTCGCCGTAAACACAAACAGCAACGACGCAGAGAAAAACGCTGACACTACTAACGAAGCCGGATTTCGTAAGTCCAGCAGAATATTTCGCCAGGTCACGACAGCCACATCGTTTAGCGTACGCCCCAAGCCCCCTTCTCGGCGGGCCGCCACCATTGCGGCAATTTGCTGCTCAAAAGCCTCTTTACTCATGCAAATAAACCCTCGCTACTCCGACACCCGCTTGTAGGCCCGCACCGACCACCAACCTAGCAAAAACAACAATCCCAGGAGCCAAGCCATGCTCGCCAAAAACAGCGCAAAGCCACCCCCTGTCCCCTCCACCAACGCCCTCAGCGCATCACAGGTCATACTGACCGGCTGATAGCGCACAACCGGCTGCAGCCAGAGCGGAAAATTCTCCGTTGGGCTAAAGCCATTGCTTAGCAGCAGCAGCGGCGTGTAAGGGATAATTGCAACCGCATCGACCAAGTCTGGATCGCGCAGCTTAATCGCCACAATGCTGTAGCCCGTAATGCAGGTCGCCGTGAAGGTAACGACCAGGGCAAAGTAGCCCACCCAGGCCAATGGACCACCCTGAAAGCGAAAGCCGAACACGGCATAGGCCACCACCAGCAAAATCACCGTCGCCAGCACCGCCCTCACTAGGTAGGCCATCACCAGCCCCGCAATCACCGCCACCCGAGAGATCGGCATTGCCCGGCAGCGGTTCAGCATGCCCGTGTCAATGTCTTTGGCTAGCATCAGCGCCGACCCCAACCCCGAAAAGAACAGCGCCTGCAGGTTAATAATCGGCAGCAAATACTGGATGTAGGTCACCCCTTGGGCGGCCATCAGCTTTTGGCCAATGATCCAAAAGCCCGCCAAAAAGACAATCGGAAAAATCGCGATCGCAACAATCACAATCGGGTTGCGCCGCAGCCGCAGCAGATTGCGGCCAGTAATCAGCAAGCTGTCATCAACGGCCCGCCGCCAGCCCGTCTCCCGTCGCTGCAGAATCATTTGCTTGGCGAGGTCAGCTGTGTCTTGGGCGGTAGCAGTCGCCGGAAAAAGTGAAGAGGGTGGCCGTGAAGATGATGACATAGTCAGCGCGAAAAAAATTACGAAGTCTTGTGGCCAGTAAGCGCGAAAAATACATCGTCTAAGCTGGGGCGTCTGAGCGAAATATCGGCCAGCGGCACACCGGCAGATTCTAACCGCAGCACAATATCAGTCAGCGTATTGGCTCCCTCTGGGGCAGCGATCGCAATCGGCCCCGCTTCGCCCATCTCCCCCATCAGCAAGTCGCCCATATCTGCCAGTAGGTGCTTCACCTTAGGCAAATCATCTAGGTTCGCCAGCCGCAGCTCACAAAATTTGCCGCCAACGCGGTCTTTCAGCTCATCCACCGTCCCCTCGGCGATCACCTGACCCTGGTCAAACACCACAATCTGGTCGGCCAGCGCATCGGCCTCTTCCAAATACTGGGTTGTGAGAATAATCGTAATGCCCTGCGCCTTCAGGTCTTTGACCACGGCCCACAGCTGCTGACGGCTGCGCGGATCGAGCCCAGTCGTGGGCTCATCCAAAAACAGCACCAGCGGCAAAACAACAATACTCGCCGCCAAGTCTAATCGGCGGCGCATCCCCCCCGAAAAGGTTTTGACCTGCCGGTCTGCCGCGTCCAGCAGATCAAACTGGGCTAGCAATTCCTGGGTCCGACGCTTGGCCGCGCTACCCGACAGGCGCAGCAAACGGCCAAACAGTACCAAATTCTCTCTAGCGGTCAAATCTTCATCGACAGCGGCAAACTGCCCCGTTAGGCCAATGAGCGATCGCACCGCCTCCGGCTGAGTCACCACGTCATAGCCAGCAATCCTCGCCGTCCCACTGTCGGGCAATAGCAGCGTCGTCAAACAGTTGATTACCGTCGTTTTACCGGCGCCGTTGGGACCCAGCACGCCCAGCACGGTCCCCCGCGCCGCCGCCAAACTGACACCTTTTAGCACCGTTGTCTCACCAAAGCGCTTCGTCAAATTGTTGACAGAGACAATCGGCGATGCAGAACCTGGAGCCACAAACCACTTCCTTAGAGGATCTTCCTCAGTGACCCTAGCTAGCATACCTCGGATGCCTTCACTTGAATGCCTTTCTCTACAGGCCACCTACCACCAGGGATTGCCCACTAGCGTAAACCCCGACCAGAAAAAAGGATGACTGAAGCGAGCCTCGCCCTGGCTTACCAAGTCCGCTGGGAGCAGTGTTTCACCTTGCTGAGTAATCAGCCGATTGTCTTCGATTCGGGTGTCGCCGCGCAGCAGAGAAAGCTGGGCCTTGCGAAGCGCAGAAAAGCGCAGCGGGTCGGCCTGCAGCTGCTCATAAAATTCTGCCATCAGAGCCATCGTGCCGATATCAGAAATTTGCCACAGGCTGCCAATCGAAGCTTCTACCCCAGTGACTGCCGCGAGGCCCGCAAAGCCCAGCTCCGCCTCCCGGCTCCCAGTCGCCGTCGTACAAGCGCTCAAAATCAGCAGTTCCAAGCCCTCCAGCCCCAAGCTATCGAGCCCATCTAGGGTCAATTGCTCATCCCAAAACTGAATATACGAGCGGTCGAGCGCACCAGGGTTGAAAGCGGCATGGGTGGCGACATGCATCATGGTTTTGGGTGCGATCGCTTGAGCCGTCCGCAAGTTTTCAACCCCAAACTCTTCATTGAGCAGCACCTCAGCAGAGGTCGCAATCGACTCCACGATCTCCAGCTCCACCGGCACCGCAGGCAACGCCTCCAGCTCCAAAAACGTATCTGCCCCGCCCGCCAGCAACGTCTGCTCAGCCGGAGCCGATCCAAAATCGGTCTGCAGCAATCCCACACTCGGCAACACAGAAAATCCGTAGCGCTCTATTGCAAACGTGTCACCCGTCATCATCGCGGGCAGCGGCACCGCGCTCAGCCCCTCGTCCATCACATACATCAGGTCGTCTACGTTTGCCTTTTGAATATCTTCTTCGATAGGTTCCAAAAGCCAGCTATATAGCTCTCTGGCCAGCGGTTTATACCCATCGTTCAAAAAGCTAGACACCTCCAAATTAAAAAATGTAGCCAGCCGCTGAATTTGCTGACGGCTCACAGGCACATGCTGCTGCACCGGATCGCCCTCCGGCGGGATAAACAGCAGCAGCAGCTCGTCTTGGGCTTCGGTCGCTTCATTGCTCAGCAGACGCCGAGAAAGTGCCGCAGAATAGCGAGCATCACCGGCACCGCTAGCCTCACTAGGCGGCACAAACACCGCATACACAATCCCTGAACGCGCCTGATGAGTCTCCTCTGCCTGCTGCAGTATTTGTTGCACCGTGCCGATATCCACACGCTTTTTCAGCGGGCGCTGCCAATACCGCGCATACTCCTCAGTCAGCGATTCCTCCAGCTGGGCAAACGCCACCTCATCGAACAGACCTAGCCGACCCGGTCGCTCCGTGCCCTCTTCCTCTTCAGGGAAAAAATTGTTCGGCAGCACCTCCAGGGTAGAGGCAGGCGGAATCGAGCCCGGTGCGGTGTTGGTGAGCCCAACCACTTGGCGAAGGCCAGTCGTCGTCGCTTCTACGATATAAACGCCGACCTGATCGTTGGCTGACAGCGCCGTCGTTGCCCGGCCCGAGCCATCTGTCACAGCTGTCGCCAGTTCTAGCACCGCGCTTGGCCCTGCGGTAGGCACCAAGAAGGTAACCGGTTCCCCCACCACCGGATTGCCAAAGCGATCGCGCACCTGCACCGTCAGCGCCTCCGGAAAGTCAGTACTGGCTACTGCAAACTGATCGCTGCCGCCCACAATCTCCAGGCTGTGAGCGACGCTGTGGCTTACAGCAATCCCTTCCTGCGTCGTCCCCAATCCGGCCATAGCGGTATCTACCACGCTCAGCGCCTGTACGCCCGCCGTTCTAAACTCAGTCGTGAAGCTACCTGCTCCATCTGTCAGCACGCTTGTCTCCGGTAGCTGAGCCTGACCGTCACTGCTAGAAATAGCCACCGTGCCCCCGTAGCTATCTGCCAAGTTGCCGAAGCGATCGCGCGCAGTCACCGTCACCGCATTGACATCTCCTGCGGTCACAGCAGCAGGCTGACCGCTCAGCACCAGCTGACTGACGACATCGGCCAAATTCTCTAAACTGAGCGGCTGCGAAAGCCCACCCAGTTCAGCCAGCACCGTATGGTCACCCGCCACCGTGTTCGCGGTTGCGGTAAACACACCCTGACCCTGGGCATTGGTCGTCAGCGTCGAAGCAGAAAGCAGGCTACTCGGGCCCGACGCCGGAACAGAAAGCGCAATCGATTCTCCCGGAGTGACATTGCCAAAGCGATCGCGGGCCTGCAGCACGATTCCGTCTGCGAACCCAGTATCTACAACCGCTTGTTGATTGTCACCAGAAACAACGGTCAGCTCAGACGGCGCATCAGGCACCACAACAATGCCAGTTTGAGTAACCGAAAGCGCTGGATCTAGCGTATCGGCAACAGTTAGAAAATGATTGCCCGCTGTTCTTGGCTCACCTGCAAACGTTCCAGAGCCGCCCGTTAACACCGTTGGCGGCGGCAGCTGAGCCTGCGGATCGCTGCTGCTAAAGTCAAGGGTGCCGGTGTAGCCTGTTGCCACATTGCCAAACTGGTCATGTGCAGTAATCGTAAAGCCAGTGCTGTCACCCGCTGTAATGGCAACAGGCAGCAATCCTGAAATCACCAAATGCTGCGCAATATCTGGCAAATTCTCCAGAGAAAAATCTGCCGAGAGCGCCCCAGAATTCGCCTGAAGCGTATGATTTCCTGCAACCGTATTTGCGCTCAAAGTCGTCTGAAAAAGGCCTGCAGCATCTGTTGCACCCGCAACGTTACCCGGTACACCGCTCGCACCCGACGCCGCAGGCAAAAGCGTAATCGGCTCTCCGGCGATACCATTGCCAAAGCGATCTTGCACCTGCACTACCAGATCATCTGCAAAGCTCGTATCAACGGTCGCGCTTTGATGATTACCCGAGACAATATCCAATCGATTGGCAACATCAGGACTCACCACAATGCCACCCTGCGTCGTAGTCAGCCCAGCATTGATCGCATCAGTCGCCGTCACAGACTGGATGCCAGCCGTTCTTAGTTCGCTGCTGAAGTTTCCAACGCCGTTGGTAAGTAGGCTGTTAGCAGGAAGCTGTGCCTGCGCGTCACTGCTCGAAAAAGCGACCGTACCGCTATACCCCGTCGCCAAGTTGCCAAACTGATCTAGCGCCGTCACCGTAAAAGGATTCACATCTCCAGCCGTCACTGCAGCCGCATGCCCTGAAAGCACCAGCTGATCGGCAGCATCTGCCAAATTTCTCAAGGCCACTGTGGTAGACAGCGCCCCCACTTCCGCCAAAACAGAAAAGTCTCCTGCGAGGGTGTTTGCCGTAACCTCGGTATGCCCTTCTCCGGAGCTACCAGTGATGTGAAAGAGATCGGACAGCTTGCCACTAGGGCCTGTAGAAGGCACCGAGAAATCCACCCTCGCGCCCTGAACAATGTTGCCAAAGCGATCGCTCACTTCAACAGAAATCTGGTCAGCAAAGGCGGTGTTTACAACAGCGCTCTGATTGTTTCCACCGGTCACCGTCAGCTGAGCGGGGACATCGGCAACATTGTTGACTCTAATCAATTCTCTCGGCAGCGCAGGCGTCTTTGCCCTCACATTCACAGACCCCGCAACCGTATTCGCCCGAATCGGCATCGAAACCAAACCATTGGTATCTGTCGTCAGCACAGCAGGGCGATCAAACGTCACGTCTGACCCAGCCACACTCCCCCTAGTCGAAAAGGTCACCTCGATCCCATCTAGCACCCCGCCCAGAGAATCTAGCACCTGCACCTCTACCGCATCCGCGTAGGCGGTATCTACCACCGCAGACTGCCCGTCCCCCGCTGTAAACACAAAGCTATTTGGCGCCAAGCGTTCATACGCGCCAATATCTCTCAGCCCGCTGGCATTCACCCCGCGCTGGTCCATCCCAATGCCCACTCCCCCATCGTGAGCCGGACTGTTTAGCAGCAGCGCATGGGTCCAGGTGGGGCCACCATTGTCGGCCAGTACGCCCAAGCGTGGATCAGTCCCCGCCGGTAAATCTGTTGCCACATACCCTGTGCTAGCACCCCTATCTCCAACAATATTATTGCCCTGGCTAATAATTGCACCGTCGATGTCGGCATTAACCACCGCCATATTTCCCGACACGATGGAACTTGCTAGCTCCACAGAACCGCTGGGTGCCACCGAGAGCCCGCCCCCCGTCCCTGACTGATTGTCTGTAATCGTCACGTTGGTGAGCGAAACATCTCGTCCCGGTTCTATGAACAGGCCGCCACCAGCCGTTGTAGCCTGATTTCCAGAGAGTGTACTGTTAGTAATATCGAGGTTTGCATCTGCGCTTAGTATTGATGCGATCGCACCGCCCACGCTACCGGCAATATTGTTACTCAGCGTACTTTGTTCAATCGTCAGATTATGTCGGTCGACTAGAGCGATCGCCCCCGCACTAGACGTAGATTGATTGTTATCTAGCGTCGTCCTGGTAATGCTCGATGTACCTGTATCTCGGAAGAAAATGGCGCCCGCCTCAGTCGCGCTGTTGTTCTCAAGCCTGGAATCAGAAAGGAACAAGGCATCCCGTATAGCGATCGCGCCCCCTTCTTGTAGCGCCTCATTGGCAGAAAACAAACTGTTGCGAATTGTCAGCCCGCTGTTGGTCGTCCGGTTATCGATTGCCCCACCATCCTGCTGAGCCAGGTTATTCACAAAGTCACTGTCTTGGATCAACACATCGTGAGTATCGTTTTGAGAGAGCGCTCCCCCATCGTTCGCGGTGTTGTTCTCAAACCGCGTATCTCGAATGAGAGAAGTGCCCGCCCCGGCCAAATGAAGTCCCCCGCCCGTCATCCCCCCCGGTTCCAGCGCGCTATTACCTATCAGCTCACTGTTTGTCAGAAGCAGAGACGCGGCATTCTGCACCAAAATGCCACCGCCCCTATCGGCTGCGCCGTCCAAAATCGTGACCCTGTCGATGCCCACGATTCCACCGTCGATTCTCACGACCCTACGTACACTATCGCCCGTTAGGAGAGTGCTGCCTGCTCCTTGCCCGCGCAAAGTCATATCCCGAGTGATAATCGTTTCGGCTCCCTGATAGGTCGCTGCCGCAAGGTTCACAGTGCCACCGGTCGCCACCGCATCTACTGCGTTCTGTATCAGGCCGTTAGCCCCCACATTGACCGTCGTTGGCTGGCCAGAAAGCAGGCTCCCAGCCCTCAGGACGATGCTCTCATTGAGGTTGAGCGTAGGCGTCTGAAAAAATAAGTCCCCGCCAGCGGCATTCCCGCTGGCATCTATGGGGGCGTCTACCGTTACTGAGTTCGTGGCCTGCAGCGTCACATTCGAGCCGTCGAGGGCGCTCACCAAAGTCGCCGCATCCACCGTCGAGGCAGCAGCAGGGGAGTTTGTTCCCCCGACGATAGTGGCCGTGCCCCCGCCGGCCACCACGCTCAGGTCTACAGGGTCTAAGAGCCAAGTGCCAAAGTCACCGCTCGGCGCAGCAGTCGTCACCTGCGATCGCGCATCCACCACCAGCTGAGCAAGACCAGAGGTCTCAACTAGCCCCCCTTCACCTTCTCCGGCCCCCTGCGCAGACAGTAATCCCGAAAACTGCGTCGTCCCCTCAGACCACAGAACCACCTGCCCACCATCGCCGGACACCAAAGCATCCGCGCTCGCTGCCCCCTCAAACAAAACCTGCTCTGCAGCTGGCAGCGTCCCCTGCCCCTGGTAATCTCCGCCAACGCGAATCAGACCACCTCCCGCTGGCCCATCTGCGCTCAACTGAGCCCCCTCCACCGTCACAGAAGAGCCCAAGAGATTAATTTGTCCACCCCTCTCTCCCGCTTCAGTAGCCGCAGCGTCCACCCGCCCAGCACTAAAAACAGCGCCCTCGGTCACTGCGGGTTCTCCCTCATGGCTTAGGAGTGTCACAGAGCCATCGCTATTCACCCTTAGGTCAGTCGCATCTGTCGCAGTTTCCCCCTGCCCCGTGAGCAGCTCAGGTAGGGTGTGCTTACCAAAGCCACTACCCATAGCAGCATCGACTTCTACGCTCAGCAGCGACCCCTCAGCAGTCAGTCGCACTAAGCGATCGCGCTCCACCGCGCTCAGCGTCACCTCTCCCCCCGGCGCACTCAGCGTGCCAGTATTCGCAACCCCGCCCCCCACAAACCGTATGGCCTCGCCCTCGGCAACAGAGAGATCCGCCTGATTAACAATCGCAGCCGCATCCTCAAACCGGTAAGCACTCGGCGACCGATCAAAGGCACTGTAGTCCGGCGCATTCTCAACGGTGTGCTCAACCGTTAACCAGGCCTCTCCAAATCCAACCTGGCTAGCAGTCGTCGCGGTAAAAGATCCCCCCAAATTCAGATGCGCATTCGGTCCAAATAGCACACCCGCCGGATTGAGCAAATACAAATCGGCCTCGCTGCCCGTAATTTGCAACGTTCCATCGATGTGCGAACGACTGCCTCCTGAAACCTGTCCAATCACGGCCGCTGTTGGCTCAGCAGTCACAAAGTTGGCCGTATGACCGGCCTCGACATTGAACGAGTCGAAGTGGTGAAAAAGATTTTGCTCAACCTGCACACCACCTTGAATGTAAGTGGTGTTTTGTTCAGTAGAGACAATTGTTTCAGTGCCACTGGCATTGGCATCAGACGGAGTAGCAGCTTGTATGGGTGAGGCCACTGCCGTACCGGGCAATGCAGACATCAGGGGCATCAACGTGAGCATTCCAGCAGAAACCGTCTGAAAGTGATTCATAGGGCAACAGGGAAACAGGGCAAAAAAACAATCCAAAAGAGCGCGAAAGAAGGAGCTACCGGGAAGTGAGCCGATGCTGGTATTTAGCTGGCAAACTGTCGACACAGAAGTCTTCTCTTCTGGTCATTTTTCCCGTATATCCACTCATTCCCAACAGGAAAACTAGAGTCCTTTTCTTCAAAAATGTCCGGATTGTTGTTTACCCCTTGCCACTCAAAACGCTACGACAAGTCTGAGGGAATAAGTGCAAGAGCAACCGGCCTGCGCAGAGACGATAGCAGCCGTAAATCTGTCTGTTAGCGGATACTTTTCCCCGCCAAAATCACTAAAAATACTTAGAAGAAGCTGTTCGCTTTGTCGTTTCTGCTTCGGTCTTAGCGCCGATTTCGAGTCGGGGGCGCATTCGCTAAGGTGAAGTCTCAAAGCGAACTGGCAGAAGCAGACACATACCTAGGCCAGTCGCGATTGACCCGTCGCAACACGACAGGTATCGGCCAGATAAATCCATCGGCAGAATACTTGGGCAATATTCAGACAGGTCTGTGTGGAAATCGTTGTTCACCATACAGCCTGCAAACCATACCAGCGCTACCATCTAGAAGACATTCAGGGAACCTGCATGACACTACCGATCAAGACTCTCTACCAACAGCAGGTTGCAAAGCTCATTTGTCGTCGCGGCATTACCTACGCCCAGCAGCAGTCATACGAACAGGCGATCGCAGCTTTTTCTCTGGCGATTGAGAAGGGCTACCCGAACCCTGCCGAAGCCCAGGTTATGCGAGGCATTAGCCGTATTCAAGTTAAGGATATAAAAGGTGCGATCGCCGACTTCGAAGCCATCATAGAAACCGAAGAATTATCCCTCTTACCTGCCGCCGCCAAAATTCCCCTCGCTCAGGCCTACCACTACCGAGGCCGACTGCGCCAAAAAGAAGGCAATGAAGCCGGTGCACTCGCCGATTGGTCAGCTGCGATCGCCCACTGCCCAAACTACCCAGAACCCCACTATCACCGCGCCCTAGTTCACCTCAGCCAAGGCCTACACACCCAGGCCCTAGCCGACCTAGACGCGGCCCTCACAGCAGACCCCACCCTAGCCTCCGCCTACTTCCAAAGAGGCAACCTGCGCCATCAGCTCGGCGATATTCCCGGTGCCGTCGCAGACTGGGAGCTAGCCATGTGCAACGACTTCTCCCTAGAAGCCGCCAAGCAAAAGCTAGAAGGCGTGCATCAGGCCGCCTACGACGACAAGCTCAGCCAAGTGCTCTCGCCTCCCCTCGCCGAAAAAGGCCTCACCGTAAAAGTGCAGCGCCGTGGCACCCAGCTCGACATCCACGTCCATCGGCCCGTCGGCACCGGCATCAGCTACTACACCCTGCCCGACCTCATCCGTGAGCACCTCGTTCCCCTCCATCTGGCCGACGTCAGCCGCTTTCAGCTGATTGGCCGCGCTGGCGACGTCAACCGCCCCGACTGGAACCAATCCTACGACCTCTACAAAGGTCAGCCCTGCCCGCCCAGCAACTGGCGGACAGCCTTCTCCACCCTGATGCTCTTTCCCCCCTTCGGCATCCCCGCCTTCGTTCAAGCCGCCCGGGTCAAACCGTTCTACGAAAAAGGAAAGTACATCGAAGCCCTCAGAGCCTCCAAATCTGTCAAGGGCCTATGCATTGCAGGGAGTGTCACCCTGGGCTTTTTTACCCTTTTGCCCTTGGGCTACGCCGCCTACGACTCTATGAAAGAAACCCCTACCTTTAGGGTTGCAGATAAAGTCGTCGACAAAAGTGCAAACAAAACCAACCGCCCTTATCAAGACCTCTGGCGCAACTAAAAGAGCGGTTTGAGAACGTGATATCAACAAATTGATACTTACGATACAAAAAAGAATTCAAAACTTCTCAATTCTAGAGGGGTAGGTTCTACTAGCCGTTTCAGGTTAGGGCCGTCACACCGGGCTTATCACGCCCCGGCATGACTATTACGCGAACGGGGCGTAGAATCTGTTCTAAATTGAGGAGCCTCCCCATGTCCCGCCGTAGCCCCATCTATAAGCCCACAGCGGTATCTAGGCGTCAGGTCATACGCGGCCTGCTTGCAACAACCGCCTTTGGCAGCGCCCTGAAGCTTAGCAGCTGCTCACCCACCACCAATACGGCTGCGGGAGATGCAGACGCAGGCGCAGGCGGCGATGGCGAGGTCGTTGTCGGCTTCATTTACGTCGGCCCCAAAGACGACTTCGGCTACAATCAGGCCCACGCCGAAGGCGCACAGGCCATGGCAGCCGTCCCTGGCATCAGAATTCTGGAAGAAGCCAGCGTCCCCGAAACCTCAGCCGTACTAGAAACCATGCGCAGCATGATCGAAATCGACGGCGCATCGGTCCTCTTCCCAACCTCATTTGGCTACTACGACCCGTACATTCTGGAGCTAGCGCAAGAATTTCCCGAAGTCCAGTTTTTCCATGCAGGCGGGCTGTACGAAGAAGGCGTCCACCCAGACAACGTGGGCAGCTACTTTGGCTACATTGACGAGGCCCAGTACGTCGCTGGCATCGTAGCCGCCCACACTTCTGAGACTGGCAAGCTGGGCTTTGTAGCCGCCAAGCCCATCCCCCAAGTCCTGCGAAACATCAACAGCTTCACCCTGGGTGCTAAGTCCATTAACCCAGAAGCCACCACGCAGGTGATCTTTACGGGCGACTGGGCTCTGCCAGTGAAAGAAGCTGAAGCCACAAACAGTATGGCCGACCAGGGCATAGACGTCGTGACCTGCCATGTCGACAGCCCCAAAGTCGTGATAGAAACGGCTGAAAAAAGAGGCATTTTCTCTTCGGGCTACCACGCCGACCAGTCGCCGCTGGCGCCCCAGGGCTACCTGACCAGCGCAGAGTGGGACTGGGTGAGCATCTACACCTTCCTCGGTGAGCAGTTTGTAGCCGGTAAGTCGCTCATGGCGGGCGATATAGACCACATCTTTCGAGGCGGGCTAGCGGATAACTTTTGTAAGCTGGCCCCCTATGGCCCGGCTGTCAGCGACGCCGCAAAGGCCGACGCCGAAGCAGCGAAAGAACAGTTCCTGAACAAGCAGCTGGTGATTTATAACGGCGAGCTGAAGGACAACAAAGGCGGAGAGATCTTGGCAGCAGGCGATAAATACGAACAGCAAAATATAGAACTCGAGAAGATGGACTGGCTCATAGAGGGCGTTCAGGGTAGCGTTGGTGGCTGATGAGTGGCCCTTCTCTCAATCGTTCGCCCGGTGAGGTCACGGCTGCAGCATCACTGGTAGACCCTGCTCGCTGGCAGCGATCGCTCGAACCCGTTTTCCTAGCAGTGGCCGCACTGGCGACGGCACTGGTTTTATTTGGCACATTTTGCGGATTAGCAGGGGCCAATCCACTGGCAGTCTACGGCTCCATTTACAGGGCAGCTTTCGGCAGCTGGAGCGCCTGGCAAAATACGCTGATTCGAGCCGCGCCGCTGATGTTGACGGCGCTGTGCACCGCGCTGCCTGCCCGGCTGGGGTTGGTGATCATTGGCAATGAGGGGGCGCTGGTGATGGGCGGCTTGGGCGCGATCGCATTGGGCCTTGCCCTGGGCACTTCCCTCCCCCCGCTGATCGTACAGCTAGCCATGGCGATGGCAGGGATGGCAGCGGGCGGCCTGTGGATCATGCTGGCAGGCGCACTCAGGCACTACCGAGGCGTCAATGAAACGATCAGCAGTTTGCTGCTGAACTATATTGCGATCGCCTTTCTCAACCACCTAGTCGAAGGCCCCTTCCGCGATGTCACCTTCACCACCAAACCCTCCTCCCCCGAACTCGACCCGGCCAACTGGCTAGGCACGCTGCCAGGCACCCGCATTCACTTCGGTCTGTTCTATGGGCTGGTGGTGTGCGCGCTGGCGTATTTTCTCATTCAGCGCACCACCTTTGGCTTTGCCGCCCGGACCGCAGGCGGCAACATCAGAGCAGCCAAAATCGCTGGACTACCGGTCGGCAAGCTGACCCTGGCAATTTGTTTTTTGGGGGGGTCGGCAGCGGGGCTCGCGGGGATGGTAGAGGTGGCTGCGGTGCAAAAGCGAATCAACGAATCGCTAGTATCAAATTACGGCTACGCGGGGATTTTGGTTGCTTTTGTGTCACGGCACAATCCGCTGGCAACCATTTTGGTCGCGATATTGCTGGGCGGAATTTTAGCCAGTGGGGGGATTTTGCAGCGATCGCACAATCTACCCGATGCCACCGTCTTAGTTTTTCAAGGCATTGTCTTTTTGTGCGTGCTTTTTAGTGATTCTCTCTATGGCAAGTTGCCGTGGTTTCAAGCGCGCGTCCAGACAACAGGAGATGAGTCATAATGGCAGCCGATTCTCTCGGCCTTTTAGGCATTCCGCTCAGCATTTTAGCCGGGACCCTGCGGGGAAGTGCGCCCTTCCTGTTTGTTAGCTTAGGCGAATGCATCACAGAAAAAAGCGGCAAAATAAACCTGGGGCTGGAAGGCACGCTCCTCATGGGGGCCATGAGCGCCTACGCAGTCTCCTACCTGTCGGCACCTGCGGTAGGCACCTTTTGGGCGCCGTGGCTGGGCGTCTTGGCGGCAGGTATCGCAGGCATGGTGCTCGGCGCACTGCAAGGCTGGCTGTCGCAGCAACGACGGGTCAACGATGTCGCCACCGGCATTGCGATGATTGTTTTTGGCAGTGGGCTGGCGTTTTTCTTTGGCAAGCCGTTCATCCAGCCGCAGGCCCCTCAGCTGTTCACGTTTGACTGGGGCAGCTGGAGTAGTTCGCCGCAGCTGCAGGCAGCGCTGAAGGTGAGTCCGCTATTTTTGTTAGGAATTGCGATCGCGCCTTTGCTGCACTGGTTCTTTCGGGCCACCCGCTGGGGACTGTACGTGCGAGCCGTCGGCGATAGCCCCCAAGCTGCCAGAGCAATGGGCATTTCTCCTTTTAGAGTGCGGCTGCTGAGCATTATGGCAGGCAGCTTTCTCGCTGGGATTGGCGGCGCTTGCCTGTCGCTGTACTACCCCGGCGTCTGGACAGAGCGAATCTCTAGTGGGCAGGGCCTGATGGCCGTAGCGCTGGTGATTTTCGCCAGGTGGAACCCGATTCAGTGCCTGTGGGCTTCGCTGCTATTTGGCGGCGCGCAGGCCATAGGCCCAGCCTTTCAAGCGGTTGGCATCGATAGCTACTACTATCTGTTCAACGCAGCCCCCTACATTTTGACCCTGCTGATCATGGTGGTCACCTGCTCTCCACAGCGAACGTTGGCAGGCTCTCCCGGCGCCCTCGGCAAAGCAGACGAACCCTCGTAAACAAGATTAAACACCATGACAGACACCCTAAAACTGGCCGTAAACGGCACGCTAATGAGAGGATTAGCCCTGTGCCCAAATCTGTTGAATGTAGGGGCAACCTTTGATCGAGAGGCAAAAACAGAAGCGACCTATCGCATTTGGACAATCGACGACAACTATCCAGCGATGATCAAGGTCCGTGAGGGTGGCGTAGCCGTAGCGGTAGAAGTGTGGAACGTACCCCTAGCAGGTCTGGGAATTGTGCTCTCCCAAGAGCCGCCGGGCTTAGCCATCGGCAAAGTGAAACTCGAAGATGGCGAAGAAGTGCTAGGTGTGATTGGTGAGCCGCTGACCGTAGAGGGAAAAAAAGAGATTTCGCGCTATGGCGGGTGGCGGGCTTATCAGGCAAGCTTGACTTCAGTAGAAGCGACATGAAACGAACTGCACTTGTTAAAGGCTAGCCAACACGTGTTGAGTCGTCGCCGTCCATCCGACAATCCCCCCTTGAGCGCGAATCATTTCTATCGTGGCCTGCTTAAATTCAGGGAAATAGCTAGCAGTCGCATCCTCTACCAGCAAGCACTCATAGCCGCGGTCATTGGCTTCGCGCATGGTGGACTGAACGCACACTTCGGTCGTGACCCCTGTGAAAATCAGGTGGGTAATGTTGTTCTTCTTTAAGGCTTGCTCTAGGTTTGTGTGGTAGAAAGCACCTTTTCCAGGTTTGCTGATAACGATTTCACCAGGGTTAGGTTTGAGTTCGTCAATGATGTCATTACCGGGTTCACCCAAGACTAAAATTCTGCCCATGGGCCCTGTGTCACCGATGGTGAGCTTGCCTTTACCACGTAGCCGCTTACTAGGCGGACAGTCCGACAAATCTGGTCGGTGACCTTCTTTGGTTTGAATGATGGTCAGTCCTTTTTCTCTAAAAGTCTGCTGAAGCTGCTGAACAGCAGGCACAATTGAGCGCAGCGGTGAGACATCGTTACCGAGTATTTCGCCAAAGCCCCCCGGTTCTAAAAAGTCTCTTTGCATATCGATAATGACCAGTGCCAGGTGACTTTTTTCTGGCAGAGGATAGTCGTAGGGCTGCGCTTGAATGCAAGGCAAACTTTCGGGGGAAGTTCTAGAAGAGCTTTCAGACTTTGTCATTATTTTGTGGGGCTGAGCATCTGAATGTATAACAGCAGGCTTTTCCCAAAGGATCAATACGATGC
>JBCBFY010000091.1:0-20598 GCA_038527325.1 Cyanobacteria bacterium J06614_10 | reverse complement strand
TCTCAATCTGCGTGCAGCCCAGCCACCCTAAAGCACATTGAGATGCTCCCCTATCTCAGCTCCTTCGAAGTTGACACACCGCTCGGCCCAGGGCTAGCCATGGTCAAGCCCTACGTCGACAGCGCCGCCTCTACCTCCGAGCACCTACCTTTTCCCCTATCAGCCCCTCAGTCAAACTCTCAGTCAAACTCTCAGGCAAACTCTCAGGCAGAGCAGCAGTCGATAATAGGAACTGCAAAGGCATCAGAGCACAGCACTAAGCGCTCTCGCAGAAAAACAGACCCAAGCGTCGCGGCTAATCAAAAACTTGCGCGTCAAAACTTTGCCCGCAGTCCCCAAAACGCAACCCCCTCCCCCCAGCGGTCATTCGCCGATATCACCCTCCACTCCACCCCCAGCAAGCTAGAAATCCACTGCCCCGAATCATACATCCGAGAAGGCCTTATTACCGCAGAGTCAGCCAGTACCTTTCCAGACAGCGTAGAACTCTGGATAGCCGTCATCGCAGGCACTGTCGTCTTCGTTGGCGGGTCGCTCGTTGTCACAGGCTCTATCCTCTGCGCCATTGCCGTCGCAGCGCTCCTGCCCATCCTGTTTCACGAGCTTACCGCCCCCCACCCCCGAGCCCGCAAAAAAGCCATCATCCGCCTTAATGACGCGGCCGACAAGCGCACCTTTGTGAGTGTCACCACGCTCATACAGCCAAAGCGTAGCCGCACCGGCATGGCCAACGGCGTCCCCACAGAGAGCACCCTCCACTGCTCCAGAATGTCCATCAAAAACATCAAAATTTCCCCTGCCCTCATCCTTTCCCCCGGCGTCCATCCTCTCGGCGCAGAGATCATCTTCACCTTCCACAACCACAACGCCCGCACCGGCAACCAGCTCCGCCTAGTCGGCAGCTACCAGTCCATGCGCTGGCTCTCCCATCAGCTGTCAGCCTGGGGCATTGCCCGTAGCCAGCGCAGCACCAAAATGAAGCTGAAATAAACCCTAGGAAATCCAGAAGCCTACTGGGGGTCAAACCGTAGAACCGGCCTTGCCTAAACGACCTCACGTATCCCATTTGAGCCACTGCTCGTTTCACCAGAGAGCGATACACTGTACCTGATAAGTCTTAGTGAAAGGATATGGCGGTCGGCATCTGGGTATTAGGAGATCAGCTCTGGCAAGGGCAATCGGCACTGGCAAACTACGCAAACGAGACCAACAAGCCCCCCGTCATCCTGATTGAGTCGATAGACCACGTCAAAGAACGTCGCTATCACAAGCAGAAGCTGATTTTAATATGGTCAGCCATGCGACACTTTGCCCAGTCCCTCAAAGAAAGCGGTTGGTCCGTCACCTACAGCACAGCCGATACTTTTGAGACTCCGCTGAAGCAGTGGATCAAACAAAACCGCATCGACGAACTCCACATCATGGAACCCGCAGATCGTCCATTTTTAGACGTTCTTAGCCAGTTAGATATTTCTTGCAAACTTGTCCAAACGCCCAACAATCACTTCCTATGGTCTACAGAAGAGTTTGAAAAGTGGGCGTCGTCTCGAAAAAGTCTCCTCATGGAATCGTTTTATCGAGAGGGCCGAAAGCGATTCGAGATTTTGATGAATGGCAAAAAGCCCGTCGGCGACCAGTGGAATTTCGACAAAGACAATCGCAAGCCCCCGAAAGGGAAAATATCTCCCCCGGAGCCCCTAACTTTTCCGCCAGACGACATCACACAAGCCGTCATCGAAACCGTAGAGCAAGCCGACTATCCTACGTTCGGAGACTCAGCCAGCTTTGGCTGGGCGGTTACTCGGGAGCAAGCCCTAGCCGTACTAGATTATTTCGTCCGCGATCGCCTCACCACCTTTGGTCCCTATCAAGACGCCATGGTCACTGGTCAAGACACCATGTGGCACGCGCTGCTATCGCCGTATCTCAATATTGGCTTGCTCCAGCCCATGGAAGTCATAGACGCGATCGCAACTGCCTACGAAGCCGCTGAAGGATCCGACACGCCCATCCCACTCAACAGCGTAGAAGGCTTCATCCGCCAGGTCCTAGGCTGGCGCGAATACATGCGCGGCATCTACAACCACGTCGATGAAGACTACCCCTCTCGAAACTATTTCGAGCACACCCACTCGCTGCCCGACTTTTTTTGGACGGGCGATACCCCGCTCAACTGCCTCCATCAAACCATCGACACCCTCCGGCGCACAGGCTACGCCCACCACATCCAGCGCCTCATGATTCTGGCCAATTTTTCGCTCATTTCAGGCCTCTCTCCCCAAGCAGTCGAAGACTGGTTTCACGCGGCGTTTATCGATGCCTACGACTGGGTGATGCAGACCAACGTTATTGGGATGGGCCTGTTTGCAGATGGCGGGGTGCTGGCCACCAAGCCCTATGCTTCTAGCGCCAACTACGTCAATAAAATGAGCGACTACTGCAAAGGCTGCAAATACGACAAAAAAGCGCGCATTGGAGAAAATGCCTGCCCCTTTAATTTCTTCTATTGGGACTTTTTAGATCGTCACCGGGAAAAACTCAGCGGGCAGGGAAGAATGAACTTCATCCTAAAAAATCTAGATAAAATGTCGGATGAAGAGCTCAACGAAATCAGGCAAAAGGCAAAAGACTGGCATCAACAACAGAAATAAGGACTAGCCCCCATGAAGTCATCTCTCAGCGTTGTTATGAGCTTTGCACTGCTGTGGGGATGCGCATCTCAGCCGCCGCCCGAATTCTACAGTGAAGGCCAGTTAGTTCAGACAGAATCTCGGCAGGTCGAGTCCACAGGCCCTGGTGTCACCGCCGTCTCTGTAGAGCAAAATGAAACCGGTCAATATACCTTTTCGGTCACGATTGAAAGTGAAGAGACGGGGTGCGATCGCTACGCCAACTGGTGGGAAGTCATCACCGAAGAAGGCACCCTGCTCTACCGAAGAATTTTGGCTCACAGCCATGTCGATGAACAGCCTTTTACCCGTTCCGGCGGCCCCGTGGAAATAGCAGCCGATGATGTGGTTATTGTGCGATCGCACATGCATCCCACCGGCTACCACACCCAAGCAATGAAAGGCAGCTTCACCACCGGCTTCGAACCCGTCATCCTACCAGCCGACTTCGCACCCGAACTCGCCGAAGCGGATCCGCTCCCAACTGGCTGTACCTTCTAGATAGGCACTGTGTCTGTCTTTTGCGCTATCTCTTTGCAATAACCTCTTTGATAAAATTGTAAGCAAGTACTCACAGTCCTTACACGCAGAGTCATTACCCATGACCAGCCTACAGCTCCCCTCAAAAGTTCAGCCGCTGACCGTCAACTTTCCGGCCACCATCCTGCCGAAAATGACCATGACAACGGAGCAATTTTATGAATTCTGCGCACTCAACCCAGAGCTCAGAATAGAGCGCACTGCTATCGGAGAAGTTATCGTCATGCCGCCCGCTTTCTCAGATACTGGCAATCGAAACTTTAAGCTTTCAGTGGCATTGGGTATCTGGGCAGAAAAAGATGGAACGGGAGAAGGCTTCGACTCAAGCACAGGGTTTACCTTGCCAAGCGGAGCAACCCGCTCTCCTGACGCTTCGTGGATCAAGTCAGAAAGGTGGAACGCACTCACCGATGCACAAAAATCTTCCTTCGCACCCATTTGTCCAGATTTTGTTATTGAGCTGAGATCTTCTAGCGATACGCTCTTAGAGCTCCAGGAAAAAATGACAGAGTACATCGAAAACGGCGTACAGCTTGGCCTACTCATCGACCGAAAAAATCGCCAAGTTCACCTCTACCGCTCCGGTAGTGAACCTCAAGTTTTAGATAATCCTATTAGCATTTCATGCGACCCTGAGCTACCCGGATTTCAGCTAGTCATGGAAAAGATCTGGTAAACATGCAGCCCGCCCCTTCTTCTCAAGGACTACTGGCACCAAGAATTACCCCTCCATCATTTTCTTAAATCGTGTTTCTACTTCCGCCAGTGAGACATCTTCTATGCGAGTGGCAACCAGCCAAATGTGACCAAAAGGATCTTTCAAAGTACCTCTGCGATCGCCATCAAAATGATCACTCACGGCCATCACTTCTATCGCGCCGTTCTCTAGTGCCGCAGCAAACACATTATCAACACTATCTACACGCACATAAATAGACACCGTAGAGCCACCCAGCGCAAGCGGACTGACGTAGCCCATCTGAGGAAACTCATCCGCCAGCATCACAGCCGCATCCCCGATCTGTATTTCAGCGTGCATCACCTTGCCCGTATCGTCTGCTAGCCGAATCAGTTCAGTTGCCCCAAATACCTTTGCATACCAATCCAGCGCAGACCGAGCATCGCGGCAGCTCAGATACGGCGTTGCTCTAGAAGTTGCCGTTGTAGACTCTATCGCATCAGACATGTCAAACCCTCAAGTCAGTAGTCATCTGCATTGTAAATGCCTAGTGAAATATGACCAGTCGCTAGTCTGGCGTTTCGTTCACAGGGAAGCGGTTGAGTAAATACGCAGCTTGCCGAGCGGTCGAACGTAGCGCTTCTGACAAGTAGGGAACATGCGGAATCTGCGAGAGAAAGTCGAGCGTACGGCGCAAAATACGAACAATATCGCCCTCGTCTAAGCTCGTATTCTCACACAGCTCCGTCCACTCCACGTCCAGAGCCCACTGCTCCACCAGCGCAATCAGCGCCTCCTCAAACCACACAGGAATCTGCACATCCTGACGGCGCTGCTCTTGAAAGATGCGGCGACGCAGATTTCGCAAGCCGCCCAGCGCATCCAACACAGCCCGCGAAGGGTGATATCGCAACCAGGTATCCGGACGGCTGTTTTCCATCAAGATGCCTGCGCAGGCAGCCGCAAACTGCTGAGGCTCCAGGTGATCGAACTCGCCGGAAGCCAGCGCCAAGCCTAGCCACAGCTCATTGTCACCCCGAATAGCCGCGCACAGCTGACCCATTTCCGTCGGCGTATTATCTTCCAAACACTCAAAGTTTTCCAGCACCTGCATCAGGCTGACAAACTCCAGCCAGTAGCGATGGGTGTAGTCATCGTATTTGTGCCTGCGATCGCGCACTTCTTTCTCCAGCTTCTGCAGTCGCTTCCGCTGCTTCACCACCGCCTTCGGGTTTTCCAATCGGCCCACCGGATTTTCAGCCAGCTTTACCGCCACCGCCTCAACTTTTTTCCGCTGTTCGCTCACTTCCGGTGCCCGCTCATCAAAAGACGCCAGCTGCGGCATTTTCTCAACAACTGCGGCGCTCGTATCATCACCTTTTCGAGATTTTCCAGGCGTTGGGACAAGCTCTTTCGGCACAGCTAGGCTGTCCGCTTCCCGCAAGCGATCGCACTCACCATGCAGCACCGCCACATCTTTCACCGTCGCCACGTACCACCGATTATCCCGCCCCAAACAAACCAAAAAGGGAAACTGCCCTGGTCCAGGAATCTTACTCACCAGCACCGCAGGCAAAGGCTCCGCCACTTTCACATGCTTACCCTTCAAAGAGAGCATCGTACCGGCCATCGCAAAAGACACCGCAACCGGATCGCCCCCGCCCAGGCTCTCCTCAGCCTGCTGTTGAAGAATCTTCAACAATCTCTCTTCTTCCCTGAGCCACCCACGCAGCTTCTCATACTCCGCTATCACTTCATCATCAATGTGAGCCAGCTGGTCGCGCAATATCGCAATATCTTTTTCCAACGCCTCAATCGCTCTGCGCTGAGGGGCCAAGTGCAGCGTCGCCAAATACTGCCCAAAGCTCCGCTCAATCAGCGCCTGAGCCTCCTCAGCCGTATGCACCTGCAGCAAGTTCAGCACCATGCCGTAGCTGGGTGTGAACTGACTGACCAGCGGATCTGGCGGTGATAGGGCTAGCTGCGAAGCTTCCTTAGCACCTTCAAAAGGTGACTCCACGGTCACCACATGCCCTTCCGTATCCATGCCACGGCGCCCAGCTCGGCCCGACATCTGCAAAAATTCAGAGGCATGCAGCAATCTATGCCCATTATCTGTCCGCTTAGAGAGGCTCGCAATTACCGTCGTTCGAGCAGGCATATTGATGCCCGCCGCCAGCGTCTCTGTTGCAAAAACAACCTTAATCAACCCCGTCTGAAACAACTCTTCCACCAGGCTTTTCCAAGCGGGCAAAATTCCAGCATGGTGCGCCGCAATCCCTCTGTACAGCGGCTCCAGCTGATTCGCACGAATCGCCTCAGGATTTCGCTCAACAAAGCTGTCAATCCGGCGCTTCAGCAGCGCCGATTCAGCCGCCGTCACCAAGTTCATATGCGCAACAGCCTGAACCGATTTATCGCAGCCCTTCCGACTAAAAATAAAATAAATCGCTGGCAGCATATCCTTCGCCTGCAGCTGACTCAGCACGCCCGGCAAGGTTGCGCCCGCTTTCTTTTTCTTCTGCCCGCGCTGACGCCGGGGCGGTTTACGGTAGTTCTTCAGCCGAGGATGAATACCCGTCTCCTGCTCATTCAGCAGCGGGAAAATTCCCTTCTCCACCGCAAAGTGGAAGTTCAGCGGCACCGGTCGATAATCCGAATAAATCAGCCGCGTCGGACCGTGCACTTCATTGATCCAGTCGGTCAGCTGCCCCCCATTGTCCACCGTTGCCGAGAGTCCCACCAGCTGAATCTCCGGCGGACAATAAATCACAGACTCTTCCCACACCGTGCCCCGCTGCCGGTCATTCATGTAGTGGCATTCATCGAGCACCACCGCCTGCACATCGCGCAGAGACGTCCCCACCTCGCCAATCGTTGTGCCATACAGCATATTCCGAAATATCTCGGTGGTCATCACCACCACAGGCGCATCCCGATTTACCGAGCTATCGCCCGTCAGCAACCCCACATTCTCCTCACCAAAGGTCCGTTTAAAGTCTCGGAGTTTTTGATTAGAAAGGGCCTTAAGCGGCGTCGTATAAAACACCCGCCGTCCCATATCTAGCGCCCGGTGAATAGCATACTCACCCACCAGCGTCTTTCCAGATCCTGTCGGGGCACACACAATAACAGATTCGCCTTGGTTGAGCGCCGCGATCGCATCCAATTGAAAATCATCTAGCTGAAACGGAAACAGGCTTTCAGGCGATAACACGAACACATCAAAAATGGTGAGCCCTTACATTGTGCCAGATTTCACACGATTGCCACACTATCGTCATCCCCCTGCCAAACCTGCTCTCTACAGTAAGAGTGTCCTCCGCAATATACATGCTCAAAACACATGACAACTGACAGCTCCCAGTCTCGCGTTGGCCATGCCCCCAACAGAAAAATTTCAAAGCTTGCAACCTCTCTGGCCCTCGTTCTCTTTGGTGCTGGGACCGCGACAGCAGGCACCTACGCTGCCATGGGGCCTCTCAATCGCTCAGTCGACCGTTCCCCCGTGGTCGCCTCAACCCCCGCACCGCAAGCAGCCCCCGTCAGCCTTTCGCTCCCCGACAACGCCAGCAGCGTTGCAGAAGTCGTTCAGGCGGTAGGGCCTGCCGTCGTTCGTATCAACGCGTCTCGGACCGTCACGAGCAGAGCGCCAGAGGTACCCGAAAGCTTCCGGCAGTTCTTCGGCGATCGCTTCGGCAGTCAGTTTCCCCCCAGCGGCCCGCAAGAGAGAACGCGCAGCGGCGTTGGCTCTGGCTTCATCGTCAGCGAAGATGGCCGCATCCTGACCAATGCCCACGTGGTTGAAGGGTCCGACACGGTCCAAGTCACACTCCAAGATGGTCGCACCTTCGAGGGCACCGTTCTCGGCAGCGATCCCGTCACCGATGTCGCCGTCATCGATCTAGAGGCCAACGGGTTGCCCACGCTCTCGATGAGTGAGGCTGAACTGCTGCCCGGTGAAGTTGCGATCGCCATTGGCAATCCTCTTGGCCTCGACAGCACCGTCACCGTCGGGATTGTCAGCGCCACCGGGCGCACCAGCGGGCAAGTCGGCATCCCCGACAAGCGCGTAGACTTCATCCAAACTGACGCAGCCATCAACCCCGGCAACTCCGGCGGCCCCCTCCTCAATGCCAGAGGCGAAGTCATCGGGATGAACACCGCCATCATCAGCGGCGCGCAAGGGCTCGGGTTTGCCATCCCCATTGAGGCAGTCCAGCGCATCTCAGGTCAGATCATCGCCAATGGAAAGGTAGAACATCCCTTCATCGGCATTCAAATGGTCAACCTAACTCCAGAAGTCCGCGATTCCATCAATCAAAACCCCGACAGTAGCTTCACAGTAGAAGCCGACACCGGTGTCTTGATTGCAGATGTCGTGCCAGATTCACCCGCAGCAAGAGCAGGACTGCGCTCCGGGGATGTGGTCAGCCAAGTCAACGACGACACCATTACCACCGGACAAGAAGTTCAGCGTGCGGTCGATGCTAATGGACTAGATAGGGAACTTAGCCTGTACATAGTGCGCAATGGTGAACGCCAAACCGTCACCTTAAGGCCGGAGCCGCTGCCGACCAACAGCTAACCCTAAGGCATTGGCTAGCTACATAAAAACTCCGTGATAATCACACTGCCGTAGAAGTGGATACTTCTACGGCAGTTTCTTGGCTTAATAACCCAGTCACATCATTCGCTAAGGGCCTTCAATAGCAGCCGCGATCACGACCCAGCATACAACCGCCGAAGCAGCATAGAATGCTTAGAGCGCATCCACAAAATCTTTCAAAAACTCCCGCATTTTCTTAAGCTGGAATCCTTTTGCATACTTCAGCAGCACCTTCGTAAATCCTAGACACTCAGGCTGCTCATGCTGAAGGTCTTCAGTTCTTTTCACCAGAGCATTAACCAATCCCCTACGACTGAGGTCATACAGCTCATGGAGAACTTCAGCCGAAGGCGGCACAATCGAAGCTGAATCTTCAGTCTCCGAGTCATCTAAGTCGTCTGCAGAGGCTGTCGTGTCATACTGCCAAGTTAACTGCAACAAGTTTTGAATCTTCGAGAGCAGATCATCCGCCTGAATAGGTTTTGAAACAAACTCATCCGCGCCTGCTTCAAAGCTCTTAGACTTATCATCTTTATACACACTTGCCGAAGACACAATGATAGGTACATTCTTCAGCTTCTCTACAGAAGAAGACCTCACCCGTCGCATCAGTTCATACCCATCCAACAGCGTCATCGAGATATCCGTAATAATCAGATCAGGATGATGTTCTATCGCCAAGTCCAACCCTTCCTGTCCATTCGTGGCCTCAATAATGTTAAACCCAATGGGTTCCAACAAGTTCTTCACAACAGAGCGATTCTCCGGATAGTCATCGACCACTAGCAGATCTAGCGACGGACCTTCAAAGCCAAGTATCAAGCCCTTCTTCGCAACAATTGAAGACTCCACCCATTCCTGAGCTTCAGGAACTTCCGCATCAAACCAAAACAGAGTCCCCTCGCCCAAAGTACTTTGAACTTCTAGCGTCGTCCCCATCATGGCAACAATCTTGTGAGTAATTGCAAGGCCTAGCCCAGTGCCCTCGGCCTGCTTAGCCGTACTCCCCACCTGCTCAAACGGTAAGAAAATCTTCTCAAGCTGGTCATCCGACATCCCAACGCCGGTATCTTCTATTTGAAATCGCAGTAAGACTGACTCATCTTTTTCATCAGCTGCGCCAGCCGCTATCTTATCGCTAGTCCTTCTCGCTTTCACAACAAATTTGACATAGCCCGAATCAGTAAACTTAATAGCATTTCCCAATAAGTTGATCAGCACCTGTCGTAGTCGCTTCTCATCCGCTTTAATGCCAATTGGCAAATCAGCGTCTACTTCATAGAGAAATTCAATCTGCTTTTGTTCAGCCTTGATTCGGCAAATTTCAGCAACCCCCTGTAAAAACGAAGACAGATGGAATTCTTCAGGGTGCAGCTCCATCTTTTGAGCCTCAATCTTGGAGAGGTCTAAGATGTCATTGATTAGCGTCAACAAGTGAGAGCCACACTGGTTAATAATTCCAGCGCCTTTAAGATCTTTTTCAGAGAGCCCCTTCGAACGCAGCAAAATCTGAGCGTATCCCAATATTCCATTCAGAGGCGTTCTCAGCTCGTGGCTCATGTTGGCCAAAAATTCGCTCTTTGCACTGTTGGCAACTTCTGCTGATTCTTTCGCAACTTCTGCCGATTCCTTCGCAATTTCAGCTGCCTCCTTCGCTTCTTTCAGTTCGGCGGTGCGCTGTTCTACCCGCTTTTCTAGCTCTTCATTATTCGAGGCCAAAGCCGTAAATGATTCTCGCAACTGCTGAGCCATCCGGTTAAAGGCCCGAGCGAGGACGTTTAGCTCCTGCACCTGAGATTCTTCGACTGCCTGATCTAGCTTGCCAGCTGCGATCGCTTCCGAAGCCTGACTAATCTGGATAATCGGCTGGGTAATCCATCTCGAAGTATAAAAGCCCAGGGCGATCGCAACCCCTAGGGCTAGCAAACAGAGCATCACCGTAGTTCTCGTATTGGCAGCAATGCGTCCCATAAAGTCAGCTTCAGGCACAATCACCACCATCAGCCAGTCGAGACCCGCCTCATCTTTCCACGGTGTCACCTGCAAAAACTGGTGCTGATCATCCATCCAAAAGTCATGCTTTTGAGACTCATTAATTGAATCTAGGTCGCCCAGCGTCTCTATTAGGTGAGTCGCCGCAGAGCGAATAGCCTTATCGGCACTATCGGTCGCCCTCAAACGCTGCGGCTTGCCATCTACCAGCGTGTACGAAGCTTCCTCACTAGAGCTGGCTACCATCAAGCCATTTCTCTCCATAATAAAGGTCGTCCCCGAAGGACTTACCTGCAGCTGGCTAAGAAAATCATCAATCTGCGAAAGCGGCTGCTCAGTCGCAATACTGCCAATAATCCGACCAGCGTCGTCGTACACGGGCCGAGCGATCGCAACAGACAGAGTATAGGGCGCCGTCTCCCACTGATAAATCGGCGTCCAAACGAGCCGACCAGAATTGACTGCCTCTGCATACCACCCTTCCTCAAAGAAAGAATGGTCTTCCAAAACTTCAGCTAGCTCAGTCCGCTTACCATCCTCATTGCTGTGGTAAGTATACAAGCTAGAATTTTGACGCAATCGAGGCGAAACCTCATGAATAGAAATACTGCCATCTTCGAAATAATATCCAGCAGCAGCCATATCCCCAATTTTAGAGCCGTAGAGAATGTAGCCAATAGGGAACCACTGCATTTGCCTCCAGAAATACTGACCCAGCGAATCCAGCTCCTGAGGATTCAGCAAGCCTAAGTCAAAGGCAGCCCCGTTGTTCCTCGTTACCCGCCTAGCAGTCACCAAGTAATCGTCCAAGTGCTGATCGATTCGATTACTCGCCTCAGACCTCAGCTGGCCAGCCAAGTCATTCACCGCCTTTTGCCCATTTCGCAAAGACAAATAACCAGTCAGACCAACTGTTGCACAAATTTGCAACACAAACGGAACAACGACAATCAGCCGCAGCGGTGTCTTTTTAGAATCCCGCTCCGTTCTTTTTTTGGAGTTACCGAATAGTAGCATCGACATAAGTTGTAACTATCACTCTCTAAAAAGCTATCGAACTAAAAGCCGTACAGCCGTCGTGTTCTTAACATTGCAGAAACTCTTTGAGGGCTAGGGGCAGCTGCAAAACGGAACATAATGCATGCCAGATATCATGATCATTGAGACTGGCTGAGCAAAAATCTCTAAAGCGCAGATCCTGCGAACACAGATCGTGTCAAAAGACTTTTCCAAAATTATTTTCAGATCCGATGAATGGATGAATGTAGATGCGCCTATCAAGGTTACCCGTTTTGATGAAGCAACTTCTTATACGTCCACGACAACACCCTTTTCACTGTTCTCAAACAGCTTTCGGAAAACGCTAACACCCGTAATCTCACTGACACTCTTACACCCACCGTACGCATCTATTAGATATGGCGTTCAGGATTATCCTCAATAGATACAAAGTTTAGAAATCAACCCCATTAAAGGCAGAACAAGACATACAACAAAACAAGTTTATATGTTCGCTCATCGAATACTGGTAGTGTTATTCGCATCTTTATCTAATAATTCATAGTTCTTACGCAAGACATTCAATACACTTGCTACATACACTCAGAATTAACAAATCATTGACACTTATTGGCATCAGTGTAATTTGGACGCCTAAGCCTATTCAACACCAGTATTCAAACAGCTATCAATTGATAATTGTTTGAGTACTGTCAGAGTAGCAACTAGATATTTACTGCCCCTACCCCTTTCCATCCCCAAGCCATTGCTTTCCATAAGCGAGATAGCACTCAATTACAACAAGTAATTTGAGTGAATAGAACAACACGTCCAAAATTACCTGTTTGTCAAAGTCTTGGTTTCTGTTCCCTATATATTTTCTCTTTTTAAGTAGGGTTAGTCGACCTGAAGTTGTTACGCACTATGAATTTACAGAAAATCGACAATACAGATCAGTGCCTTCATCACTGGTTTGAGCGTCAAGTGGCTAATACACCTGATGCGATAGCAGTTATTGCTGGTACTCAGCAGCTTAGTTACATACAGCTCAACGAACGAGCTAACCAGCTCGCTCGCTACCTTCAAAAACTAGGCGTAAAACCTGAAACACTCGTCGGGATTTGTATTGAAAGATCGCCTGAAATGATCATCTCCATGATGGCTGTCTTAAAATCTGGAGGCGCTTACGTACCGCTAGACCCTACTTATCCAAGAGAGCGTCTCGAATACATGCTTGAGGATTCAGAGATCTCTATCCTCCTCACTAAGGAAAAATTTTCCGCAGAGTTTTCGTCTGAAACGATCACAGCGGTTCATCTAGATACTGACTGGACACTCATTTCTCAAGAAGACGCTAGCAATCCAGAGTCGCCCGTATCGATAGATAATCTGGCCTACATCATTTACACATCAGGCTCTACGGGCAAACCAAAAGGCGTTCTAATTGAGCACAAGTCTCTTCACAACTTCGTCCAATCGCTAAGCCAGAAATATGCCGTAACACCCAACGACCGAGTACTGCAGTTTGCTTCTATCAGTTTTGATGTTGCAGTCGAAGAAGTATTCATCACGCTAGTACAGGGCGCCACACTAGTCTTACGTTCAGAAGAGATGCTGCGTTCCATTTCCACCTTTCTTCAGGTCTGCAAAGAGTGGAATCTATCTATACTCAATCTGCCTACTGCGTTCTGGCACAAAATTTGTGCCGAGTTTCCACAGGTAGATATTCCTGCCTGTGTGCGACTGGTTGTCATCGGCAGCGAACGAGCTATTCCTCGCTGGCTGACTGCGTGGAAACGATACGTCTCGCCAGAGATTCGATTGGTCAATGCCTACGGGCCGACAGAAGCAACCGTCGGCTCTACGCTCTGTGATCTAGCAGGTCCACAGGCTGTAGAAACATCGAGCAACCGAGTGCTGCCCATCGGCAAACCCATTGACAATGTTCAAACATACATTCTTGATAGAGACCTACAGCCGGTTGAAAAAGGCATTGCAGGAGAGCTTTGCATTGCGGGCAAAGGACTGGCCCGAGGCTATCTCAACCGACCGGAGCTAACAGACAGACAGTTCATTTATATTCAGCCTCCGGGTCAACCCGAAACACGCGTGTATAAAACAGGCGACTGGGTGCGCTACAGAGAAGATGGAAATCTGGAATTTTTAGACCGAATAGACCGGCAAGAAAAGATCAGAGGATTTCGCATCGAACTCAGTGAAATTGAGTCTGTCTTGGAACTGCATTCTTCGGTGCAGCAAGCAATCGTACTGGCTTGGGAAAACACTCCGGGCAATAAGCGGCTAGTCGCCTACGTCATTCCAAGTAGCCATCCGAAAACAAACCCAACAACAACTGACAGTCTGACAGACCCCAGTCAGCGATTGGTCACAAAGCTACGCTCCTATCTGCAGGGTAAGCTTCCTAGCTACATGGTGCCAGCGCCCTTCATTCTACTAGACAGCCTACCGCTAACGCCGAATGGCAAGGTCGACAAGCGCGCTCTGCCAACCCCAACCAACAAGCGACCAGACTTAGTAGAATCTTATGTGGCGCCGCTTACGGCACTAGAAAAATCGTTAGCAAAACTATGGTCCACACTGTTAAATATTGAAGAAATTGGAATCAATGACAGTTTCTTTGAATTAGGGGGCGATTCGCTACAAACAACACAGCTGATTGCCCATATTGAAAAAGACTTCAAGGTTATTGTTCAACTGAAGGACTTCTTTAGCATTCCGACTATTGCAGGGCTTGCCAGCTTAATTCAACGGGTTCAGCTGGACCAAGACGATACTTCTGAACACATGAACCTACAGGATTTGTATGCAGAAGTTAACAAAGCTGATGTCGGCAATTCAGTAATGGCTGCGCTGCGGCAGTCTGCAGACCCCAAAACCATATTTATGACCGGGGCTACTGGATTTGTGGGCACTTATCTGCTCCATGAGTTGCTTCAGCAGACAACGGCCGACATATACTGCCTCACTCGAGCCGAGAATTTATTGGCCGCTCGCAAAAAGATCAACAAGGCGCTTGAGTCCTGTTCTCCCGACGGAGTCGTCCCTTCAAATCGCATTTTTCCGATCATTGGCGACCTCGGTCAACCCAACTTAGGGCTGAGTCCTAAGCAATTTAATGCGCTCTCACAGTCTATAGATATCATTTATCACTGCGGAGCAAATGTTAATTTGCTCTACCCATACACGGCGCTGTACAGCACTAACGTCTTAGGAACCAAGGCGATTTTGAACTTAGCGAGTGCGGGGAAACCTAAATCCGTCCACTATTTCTCAACGTTAGACGTTTTTGAATCGGTCGCGACGACTGGAGTTCGAGAGTTTTATGAGGAGGACAATATTGCGGTAGGTGAAGGAATCTCTGGAGGGTATGCCCAGAGTAAGTGGATTGCTGAGCAAATGGTCATGGAGGCTGGTAAGAACGGTCTGCCAGTATGTATCTATCGGCCTGGCATGGTAACAGGGCACAGCAAAACCGGGCACTCTAATACCTCTGATATATTGTGTCGCCTGCTAAAGAGCTTGACTGAACTAAGGCAAGCGCCCAGCATGGATTTGGCCATTGATATGACACCTGTAGACTACGTTAGTCAGGCGATTGTTCGGCTCTCGCTGAAGCCAAGCTCAATTGGTAAGGCCTTCCATGTCGTCAATCCTCAGCCAATGCCATTTTCCAAAATTGTTGAAACCCTGAATGAATTTGGGTGCCAACTTCAATCCGTTCCTTATGCTGAATGGGAAGCCAATCTGAAGGCATTGCCAAATGCACTCAGCCCACTAGCGGCTGCCATGATGGAACAAGCCGAGCAAAATGAACGCACTTGTTTGGAACTCTGGCTGGGAGGGAATGATCGGTTTGACACAACTAACACTATAAAGGGACTACAGGGTGAACATATCACCTGCCCTCCGGCAAACTCCAATCTTTTAAAGACATATCTCGGCTACTTCTTTGAATGTGAATTTATGACGCGCTTAGTACCCGCTTTCGTTTCATAGAACCATTAGCCCGAAGCTGTACGAAAGCAGCTTGTATGTACTGTTTCGTATAGCTTCGACTAATTCATCTGAGTGGCACTTTTATGGGTTGGCTAGCCCCCCTTAGTGAACATGAGCTGTCGTAAATTTCTGCGCCTTGCAAGAGATTGCGATATAGGCCCTATCGAGACAAATAGCGCTCAAAAGGCATGGTTTATTTGCTCAACAATATTACAGTTTAGGAAACCCACAAGTGACAGACATAGTAGCTGATCTCGGTAAGATTGCGGGCGTTTTAGCGTTCTTAGGATATTTCCCTTATATCTTATCTATTGTTCGAAAGAAGACGATTCCGAATCCGGCAAGCTGGTGGATTTGGACAATTATGGGCGGCGTGCTGCTGGCTAGCTACTATGCAGCGGGCAATCGTGAAGCCATATGGGTACCGATTAGTTACTTTATCGGTCCTGCTGTGACGGCAATGCTGTCTCTTCGGTATGGAAGAACAGAATTTGGCAACTTCGAGAAGTATTGCTTAGCGGGTGCTGGTGTCAGTCTTGCGCTGTGGCTAATATCTGGCAATCCGCTGATAGCACTCACAATCAGTATCATGATTGATTTGATTGCGATCGCACCGACTTTACGTAAAACCTACTTCAAACCAGACTCTGAAGATCCGCTTTCTTGGAGTGTCTTCTGGCTGGCCAACGCGCTGAATTTGCTATACGTTGTGGTCATTTCTGACACTTTGAGCTACGCATCAATTGCTTATCCACTAGAGCTATTTTGTTTGCCGACGTCTATCTTGTTCTTAGTAATTCGGGGACGTTGCTTTGCAGGCAAACAGCGGGCAGTGAAGTAAGTTTTCATAAAAAATTACAGGCCCTGCGATATATAGAAAGATGCATTGCTATCTGCACTGAGTTCAGTGTGGATGGCAGCAACTAAAAAATAACTATTGCATGCGTTCCAGTAATTCAATTCTCTCTTGGTCACATCTTGGTCACACTTAGGACCCTTTTCACAGACGAAGAGGACCCTAGACAGTCAGAGATCTACTTATCTTTGCGTAAGGCGAGGAATTAAAGGCTTCTGTGAGCTGCGAAATTGGAATGCACTCTGACAATTAGATTAGCGCAAAGTAAAAATGCTTTCATCTGAAAACGCTCAAGCAGTCTTAATTGTTGACGACAATCCGACCAATTTAGAAGTTCTTTCCGAATCGTTGATTCATGAAGGCTTTGAAGTCGCTGTTGCTATTGACGGCGAAAGCGCCCTAGAGCAAGTCGCTTATTATCACCCTAAGCTCATTCTTTTAGATGTGATGATGCCAGGAATGGACGGATTCGAGGTGTGCCGGCGCCTCAAAGAAAATCCTGACACTCAGTCGATACCTGTCATCTTCATGACAGCGCTTGCAGATTCTGAGAACAAAGTGCAGGGACTATCAATAGGAGCGGTCGATTACATCACCAAACCCTTTCAGCATGAAGAGGTGCTCGCGAGGGTTAGGGTTCATCTGCGACTACAGCATATGGCAACGGCGCTACAGTCACACAACCGGAAGCTTCAGACAGAAGTTGAAAGTAGAGAACAGGCTGAATCGGAGTTGCTTCGTGCAAACACTGCCTTAGAAACGCTCAATCATAAGCTAGAATGCCGAGTCGAAGAGCGTACGGAGGACCTATCAAAGGCGCTACGGAATCTTCAAAAAACTCAGGTTAAGCTTATTCATCAAGAAAAGTTGTCCGCACTAGGTCAGCTGGTGGCTGGTATTGCCCATGAAATCAACAATCCGGTAAATTTCATTTACGGGAATATTGACCATGCGGTTGAGTATATTGATGAGCTGCTCGACCTATGCAGCTTATATGAGCGGTACTATCCTGAACCAGCGGCGGAAATACAGGCCAAAAGAAACACCATAGACGTGGATTTTTTGGTTAAAGATTTGCCAAAGCTGATTCGGTCGATGCATGTAGGGACAGATCGCATTCGTGATATCGTGCTGAGCCTACGCATTTTCTCTCGGCTTGACGAGGCTGAAGTGAAAGATGTAGATATTCATGACGGCATAGAAAGTACCTTGCTGATCTTAAACAGTCGGCTCAAGGGAGGCCCGACCTGTCCTGAGATATTGGTGGTAACAGACTACAGTCAGCTACCGAAAGTAAAGTGCTATCCTGGGCAGCTAAATCAGGTGTTTATGAATATTTTGAGCAATGCTATTGACGCGATAGAAGAGAAAGCCGAAAGCAATTGTATCGGTGATTGGCACCCTGAAATTAGGATACAAACTGAGCCGGTTAGCGAAGATAAAGTGAGCATCCACATATTGGATAACGGCCCAGGGATACCAGAATCTGCGCGCACGAAAATCTTCGACCCCTTTTTTACAACAAAAGCGGTTGGCAAAGGCACCGGGCTCGGGATGTCTATCAGCCATGAGATCATCACGGAGAAGCATCATGGCACGTTGATGTGCAAAGCGCTATCACCGCAAGGAACACAGTTTACAATAACGATTCCCACCTTCCAGAATGGCTGTGCCCTAGGCCCGAAGGAGGTGCCTAGTTCGAAGGAAGCAACACAAACAAGAAATACACCAGACCCCAAGGAAGCAAAGGAAGCGCTTAGGCAAGCAATTTTGACTGCGTAGTGTTGCTGCAGGTAGCGCTGCTGTAAACGATAACTGTATTTCGGCCAGATTTCCGGGGTGAATTATTGAGTAATGATGGGGACTGGAGAGAACTCGATAGGTTCGAGCAGCCTTCTGCGGAAAGCTGGAAGTCGGTTTCCGCGGATGCCAAAGCTTGGGGAGTAGTAATCGAGATCTAGGCGGGGGCCTGTGAAGTAGGGGTCGGGAGTGGAGACAAAGCCCGTAGGAGATGCCGTGCGGGGCGATATCTCCCCTGAGATGATGGGCGTTCTGTTGATGAAGATGACTGTCTTTGGAGTAGATGAAGACTGAGAAGCGGTTGGAGCGCTGGTACCTTCACTGCTTAGGGTTGAGGCGGGTTCACGACATAGGCTGTCTAGGTTGAGGCGGTTGCCGCTGGACCACTCAACAAAGCAGCTAGTGAAAAGAGCTGGCTCTTGCAGCTGGGCAGCTGCAGGCTCAGTTAGTAAGAACGGTGCGGCTAATGTACAGGCAGCTGCGAAGAATCCGCGGAGGATATTACGGTGACTTTGACCATTTTTCTCGAGGATGGTGTGATGGGTGATGGAAGGAAAGTTGACGTTTGAAAAAGTCATATTTGTTGTTTCTTTCAGTAGTTTTTTCAGCTTAGCGCTGGCAGGAACAACACTACGTAAATATACTGACAAGATTTGGAGTTGCGCGCATTATATAGTTCAAGCTGCTTATAGGCTTTCTCTGGGATCGATGGCAACTCGCCACTCACTTGCTGAGGGCAGAGCCATGATGGTATCTCTGTGGGCGGCGAATAGACTGGCAACGACTTCGTTGAGCTGTCTTTCGGAGCAGGTATCAATTAGAACGCCGAGGACTTCTGCAGCATTGGCAGCGCTCTGCCCTAGAAATGGACTGAGTCCCCAGACATCTTCGACCCACTCCTGGGCATTTTCTTTTTCAAACATGAAGTCATAGATTAGTTTTTTGGCGGTTTTGCGGCTGACGGTCATGGACGTAGACACTCTCACGTGGGTTGCGTTTATAAGCCTATCAACTCACGGAGCGACACACAGAGCGCTAAGATTTACTGTGGGTATACCTGGCAGGAGATATCAGCCTAATGACGGTTATGACTCGACTCAAGTGGTTTCTTTCGGCTTTTCGGCTGCAGGGGTCGATTTTACCTAGAATTTTGCCGCGAATGACGATGTTTTGCGGCGCGGCGTTAGTTATTGTGGCGACTTACAAGCAGGAATTGTGGGTCGATAGCGATAATCTTAAGGCGCTGACTGGCAATGTAGCCTGTAATTTGGTGCTGGGTCTGCTGCTGGTATTTCGCACGAACACGGCTTATGAGAGATTTTGGGAGGGGCGTAAGGCGTGGGGCACGCTGGTGATTACAACGCGCAACTTGGCCCGGGAGATTCATATCGCGGTGGACTGCCCGACGGATGAGTCGAAAGCGGAAAAGGAGAGGGCGCTGAACCGGCTAGTGAGTTTTGCGATCGCAGTGAAATGTCAGCTTCGGAATGAATGTCCCAGTGAAGAGCTGAGCGAAATATTGGACGATGCAGATGTTGCGCAGCTCAAGAAGGCAAATCGCCCCCCGCAGCTGATTACCTTTTGGCTCAGCCACTACCTAAAACAGCAAGAACTCCAGGGGCATATTGATATGGGACACCGTATCGATATCAACACGCAAATCAACCGGCTGGTGGAAGGGCTCAGCGGCTGCGAGCGAATCATTAAGACACCGATGCCGCTGTCCTATGGCATTTATCTGAAGCGTTTGACCTTGTTATATTGCTTTTTGTTGCCGCTGGGGCTGGCAGAGCAGCTGGGATGGTGGACGATTGCAGCGATCGCAATTGTGAGCTTTGTGCTCCTCGGCGTCGAAGAAATTGGCAACGAGATAGAAGATCCGTTTGGTTATGATTTTAATGATTTGAAGCTTGATAGCATTTGCGCAACGCTCAAGCAGGACATATTGTCTGTTCTTTCGTTTAGCGAAGAGGGACAGCTGGCCGATGAACCAGCTCCCTTTTCTCAAGCGGAACCCGATGAACTAACTGCAGCCAAAGCAGCATAGAAAGAGGGCTTTACTTGAACCATACTGCCATTGTTAAACGCACGCTGGCGTTCGCTTGCGCCGCCTTTGCTGTGGGTATCTGTCAACCGCAACTTGCTCGCAATGAAGACTTGAAGAACTCAGAGCAGGTGATCGCCAACAAACCAATGACAAGTTTGGAGCTAACCGTCTTGCCGCTCCCTCTGTCGGGGCCACTTGCCCATCGCGATGCCGAAATTTCTGGACTCGCCTGGTATGAAGACTATTTGATTCTATTGCCTCAGTACCCGTCACGACTTGACAACCATCTGTTTGCCCTTCGGCGAGAAGATATTGTGCGGGCTGTGATGGAAGCGGGGGCTGAGCCGTTGAACCCGCTGGCTATCCCGCTCGACGCACCAGACTTCGAGG
>JBCBFY010000090.1:0-20770 GCA_038527325.1 Cyanobacteria bacterium J06614_10 | reverse complement strand
TATCGGTTGGGTCTAATGCTCAGCTAGCGTGCTGGAAGCGTCACAAAAGCGTCTCAACCTATTACCAATAGTAAAAGCACTCCTCAGTGCTGACATCTGCAGATTGACACATTTTTAGAGTGACCTGCGTTCGGTGCACAGTTCGGTGCACATTGGCGCCGCGTACATCGCCTCTGTAAACCTTGGAGACCAAACCTTGGAGACCAAACCTCGGAAGCCGCGCGCTTTGACCCTCGCGTACTCTCACGATAGCAAATGTTTTATGAAAGGTGTGACGATCAGCCGAGGCTTCGCGCTACACTGATGAGCGCGATTTGTGTTGCTGAGCCGACGCTGCCGGTCTCAACATTCCAGATATAACATTCCAGATATATAGCCTTCAGTTTTCCTATGGTTGCGACTCAAGATTCAAACCCATCTCAAGCGACAGCAGCTGCCAACGAGGCTCCCCCTATTAAGCTGCTGCGTACCAGCGAATCTGAGAAGCTAGAGCGCATTCGCCACACCTTTTCTCACGTGATGGCTATGGCCGTGCAGCGCCTATTTCCCAAGGCGCAGGTCACCATCGGCCCATCGATTGACTACGGCTTTTACTACGACTTTGACGCGCCAGAGCCTTTCACAGATAAAGACCTCAAGGCCATCAAAAAAGAGATGATCAAAATCATCAAAAAGGGTCTGCCGGTGATTCGCGAAGAGGTGAGCCGAGAAGAAGCGACGCGACGCATTGAAGAATTGGGTGAACCCTACAAGCTAGAAATTTTAGAAGGTCTCCAAGAGCCGATTACGCTGTATCACCTGGGCGACCAGTGGTGGGACCTGTGCGCTGGCCCCCATACAGAATCGACAAAGGATTTGCATCCTAAAGCGTTTGACCTAGAGAGCGTTGCTGGCGCCTACTGGCGGGGCGATGAAACTCGGGCGCAGCTACAGCGAATTTATGGGACGGCTTGGGAAACGCCGGAAGAACTCAAGGAGTACAAGCGCCGAAAAGAAGAAGCCAAGCGGCGAGACCATCGCAAGCTGGGCAAAGAGCTAGGTCTGTTTGTATTTTCAGACGAAGTGGGCCCTGGGCTGCCTCTTTGGACGCCGAAGGGGACACTGCTGCGCTCTACCCTAGAAGACTTTTTGAAGGCTGAGCAGGTCGCGCGGGGGTATCTGCCAGTGGTGACGCCCCATGTGGGCCGGGTGGACCTGTTCAAGACTTCGGGCCATTGGCAAAAGTACAGTGAAGACCTTTTCCCGATGATGGGCGACAGCGAAGATGAGGGCTTTGTACTAAAGGCCATGAACTGCCCCTTCCACGTGCAAATTTATAAGAGTCAGCTGCGGTCTTACAAGGAGCTGCCGCTTCGGTTGGCGGAGTTTGGTACGGTGTATCGGTTTGAGCAGTCAGGCGAGCTAGGCGGGCTGACGCGGGTGAGAGGCTTTACCCAGGATGACGCCCACCTATTTGTAACGCCAGACCAACTCAATGAAGAATTCCTCAAGGTGGTGGACCTGATTCAGGTCACGCTCAGAGCGCTGAAAATGGATCAGTCTTTCCGGGCGCGGCTGAGCTTTCGCGATCCGGAGAATAAGAGTAAATACATCGGCACCGATGAGGCTTGGGACAAGGCGCAAGGCGCTATTCGGGCAGCGGTGGAAACCATGGGGATGGACCACTTTGAAGGTATCGGCGAGGCGGCTTTTTATGGGCCTAAGCTGGACTTTATTGTGCGTGATGCGCTCGATAGGGAGTGGCAGCTGGGGACTGTGCAGGTAGACTACAATCTGCCGGAGCGCTTTGAGCTGGAGTACGTGGCTGAAGATGGGACGCGCCAGCGGCCAATCATGATTCACCGGGCACCTTTTGGCTCGCTAGAGCGGCTCATCGGCATTTTGATCGAGCAGTATGCTGGCGACTTTCCGCTGTGGCTAGCGCCTGAGCAGGTGCGCTTGCTACCGGTGACGGAGGGTCACTGGGCCTACGCTGACAGCGCGGCAGTTGAGATGCGCAAGCTGGGCGTGCGTGTCGAGGTCGATAAGAGCGGCGAGCGACTGGGCAAGATGATCCGCAATGCCGAGAAAGCGAAGATTCCCGTAATGTCTGTGATTGGCGATAAAGAAGTAGAGGGGAATACTTTGAGTGCTCGCACGCGCAAAGAGGGTGATTTGGGCGCGATCGCACTTCCCGAAGTGCTCACCCGTTTAGAAACCGCGCTCAAAAACCGCAGCGATTTCTAACGCACCTTTTGCAGTCTGACTATCTGGGCGTTTAGCTCTGTGGCCACTGGCTGGCGAGCGAGTATTTCCTCTGATGAGTATTTTCTATGGATTTCTCGACTCAAACCGGCGCTGCTGGCAAACCTGCCTATTTACCTTCCTTCAGCGTTTTGCTGGCTGTCGCGGCTGCTCTACTCGCAGTATCTTGTGCCAGCGGAGAAGGGGCTACTGACCAAATCGCGGCTGTAGAATTATCGGCTGATACGGATTCGCCCGCACTCAATGCTGGCGTCAGTGAAGAGGCAGTTGGCGCAGATGGTGAACCGGCTGAACCGGTGGCGGTGAGCTTAGAACGCTTGAATCTGGCGGCGGGAACGGCTTATGGGGAAGTGCGATCGCGCATAATGGCCCAGGGATGGATGCCTTACGCAGCCTCTGCAGGGGCGGCGCCCGACGTTGCCGACACGACCGTTCGCAAGCTGCACGAGCTGGGGTTCGAAGAAGCCCAGTCTTGCTCGGGGACTGGCATGGGATTTTGCCGATTTGAATTCACCCACGTTGACGACACCATCGTTCCTCAGCCGCTGCTGGTGGTAATTACCACTCCTTCTAGCGAGTTGTATGGTGAGCCTCACTTTTACAGCTGGCGCATAGAAGAAAATGTCAGCAGCGAGGTCGCTAGCACCCCGTCAGACAGTAGCTTAGCTGTGCTAGAAGCAAACGCTACCTACGCCGAGCAAAACTTCAGCGAAGTGCTATATGCCCAAATCAGAGAAGACGAGGCCTACTGCTTGGACAGTGGCAGCTGTGGCGATGTCCGATATCTCTTTAAAGATGTGCTGATGGTTTCTTCGGTCGGTGAATTTGGCTCTACTGAGATGGCGCTGCTTCCTCATCAGCCCGTTTCTAGGTCGCAGGCGATGACCTACGCCCGGCTACTGGATGCGGACGCTGTGATTGATTTTGAAAACAGCATTGTGGCTGAAAGCCACGAGGGTGATAGCACCGAACCGATGGTGATTACGGAAACTTTTTTTGAAGCTGGGCTGCCGGAAGAGGCGGCTTACGAGCTGGGGTCGACCAGAATGGCTCAGCTGATTTCATCACCGGGCAAGGGAATTTCTAGAATCCAGTTCAGCGTTGTGGTTTTCTAGCAATATTGCTCCTAATGGCAAGTACAATGGCGAGAATGTTTTGATGCCTGATTGCCTTCAGGTTCTATACCTCCTGTGCCTTCTTCCGTCACCGTCACCGTTCCTGCCACCACCGCCAATATTGGCCCAGGGTTCGACTGTTTGGGCGCCGCGCTTAGCCTACACAACCGTTTTCACTTCACGCCTTTCACCCCGCTTTCTGACAGCGAACCCTTCCAGATTTTTGTAGAAGGTAAGGAGGCGAGCCGGGTCAATACCGGACCGACGAACCTGGTCTATCGGTCTTACCTCAACTGCTTTGAAAAGATTGGGCGACCCGCACCGCCCATACACATCAAGATTAGCTTGGGCGTGCCGCTCTCTCGCGGGTTGGGTAGCTCTTCTACAGCGATTGTCGGTGGCATTATGGGGGCCAATGCTCTGGCGGGCTATCCGTTAGCTGAGGCTGCGCTGGCTGCGCTGGCCAATGAGCTAGAAGGGCACCCAGACAATGTGGTTCCGGCGCTGATGGGAGGCGCGCGCTTGGCGGCGATGGCCAACGGTAAGTTACAGATCTGTGACTTGCCCTGGCATGAGTCGGTGGTGCCAGTGGTGATTATTCCTGAGTTTGAACTGTCGACGGCGGATGCGCGGCGGGTGCTGCCGGGGCAGTACAGCCGGGCGGATGCGGTATTTAATACGGCGCATATTGGGCTGTTGCTGCGAGGGCTGGCGACGGGAAATGGAGAGTGGATTGCAGGGGGGATGAGCGATCGCATTCATCAGCCCTACCGCAAAAAGCTGATCGCGGGCTACGACGAGGTGCGGCGGGCGGCCCTCCAGGCAGGCGCTTACGGTTTGGTGATTAGCGGTGCGGGGCCGACGTTGTTGGCTTTGTCGCCGCCGGATGCCGCTGAGCAAGTCCGCGGGGCGATGGAAAAAGCCTGGGAACCGTACGATTTTGGGGTGTGTGCGCAGTGCCTAAAAGTAGATACGCGGGGTGCGATCGCAGAATTTATCGGATAGCGCCTTTCGAGGTTGAAAATAGGTTGGAGACGCGTTAGGCGATACATTTAACAGAAGCGGACTAATTGAGATAGGCCAGAGGAAAGCGACTGCAAGCCATGAAATCAATATCAACAGACATTGATCCTTAGGCGTATCTTTCTTTCTCCGCTTACCAAAGAGAGGTTAAGTTTTGTATACTAATCTTTGGGCGCATTCAGTAGGTATTTATTCCTAATTGCCCGTCCGAGAGTTTCGCCTAGTCAAGAGCCTGGTTTCAGCTAGACCCTTCTGTTTCGGAGTGATTGCGTCTTTGTCGCTATCGAAGTTGCGTGAATTTTAATGATCGGTGAACAATTTCCGTGGCTGACGTTCCTAGTTATCTTTCCGCTGCTGGCTGCAACGCCTATTCCCTTGCTGCCAGACCAAGACGGTAAAACCATCCGTTGGTACGCACTAGGCGCCAGCCTTGCCGAGTTTGGCCTTATTCTCTACGTGTTTGCAACTCAATATGAGATGGGGGTTTCTGGCCTTCAGCTCATTGATGAGTATCCCTGGATTACGCAGTTTGGTTTGAGCTGGTCACTGGGGGTCGATGGACTCTCTTTTCCGCTGGTGATATTGAGCGGCCTGGTGACGACGCTGGCCGTGATTGCCTCGTGGAATATTAAGCTAAAGCCGCGCCTGTATTACTCTATGCTGCTGCTGATGTTTAGCGCGCAGCTTGGAGTGTTTTTGGCTCAAGACATGATGCTGTTTTTCATCATGTGGGAGCTGGAGCTGGTGCCTGTGTATTTGCTCATCTCTATTTGGGGCGGGCAGCGGCGACTGTATGCGGCTACGAAATTTATCATTTACACGGCTACCTGTTCGGTCTTTATTTTGGTGGTCGCGCTGGCGCTGGCCTTCTCTGGCAGCACCTTTAGCTTCAATATGAGCGAGCTAGCTGCGAAGGACTACTCGCTGCCGTTTCAGCTGATTTGTTATTTGGGGTTGCTGATTGCCTTCGGGGCAAAGCTGCCTATCTTCCCTTTGCACACCTGGCTACCAGATGCGCACAGTGAAGCCCCCGCTCCTGTTTCGATGATTTTGGCAGGTGTTTTGCTAAAGATGGCGGGCTACGGCCTCATTCGGATGAATATTGAGATGCTGCCCGATGCTCATCTCTATTTCGCGCCCGTACTTGCTTTCTTAGGTGTCATCAATATCGTATATGCCTCTCTGACAGCCTTCGCTCAAGATAACTTGAAGCGGCGGATGGCGTACTCGTCTGTGGCACACATGGGATTTGTGCTGCTGGGCCTTGCCGCCTTCAACTCGCTGGGCATGAGCGGTGCCATGCTTCAGATGATTTCCCATGGCTTGGTGGCAGCGGTGCTATTTTTCCTCTCTGGGGTTGCCTACGAGCGCACTCACACCCTCTCGATGAAAAAGATGGGTGGCATGGCGAAGGCAATGCCGATTACGTTTGCGCTCTTTACGGCGGGGGCGATGGCCTCGCTGGCGCTACCTGGCATGAGTGGCTTCATTGCTGAAATCACGGTGTTTCTTGGCATGGCGACTAGCGATGCCTACAACGTATATTTCAAAGCAGCGATTGTGCTGTTGGCAGCGGTTGGTGTGGTGCTCTCACCGATTTATCTGCTGTCAATGCTGAGAAGTATTTTTTACGGGGAAACGGGCGAGGTGGCCTTGCCGAAAGATCAGTCTTGGCGGATTATGCCCCGCGAGGCATTTGTTGCCGTTTGTCTGCTGGTGCCGATTATCGGCATTGGCCTCTACCCGAAGATGGCGATTCAAACCTACAGTGCTAAGACTGTAGAAGTTGCCGCGCAGGTGAAGACGACGCTGCCGGATGTGCCTGACGCCGCACCACTTTCTAAGGTGATGAGTATGCCTGGCGTAGAGCAAATTGTTGCGCCTTCTCTATAGACGACAGATAAGTTCAATAAAAGGCAGGCCCCCGAAAGTGAAGCTTTCGGGGGCCTGCCTTTTGTAGGGCTGTCTCACCGTGGGTCGATTTTTTGGGCACTGTCTCTTTGTTATTCTTCCATCAAGTCCCGAGCCTTCATTTGTCTAAGTCGCCACCAGCCACCGGTCATCACGCCAGTAATGCCAATGGCCAAATTTAGCAGGGCAATTGAGGTGGGTTCTGCAGTGTCTGCCGAAAAGGTAGAAATTGCCCACACGAGGGTAAGTAGCAGGGATAGCCCAGCGGCGTGGGCAATGGGAGCACGCTGGGCGACCAGTGCGGTTAGCCATCCGCTCAGCGTCGCGAAGCCAAGGCTGCAAACAGACGAAAAGGCGATAAATTGGCCGGTAACCTCAGTGCCCGCGCCGCTAAACCAAGCGGTGTAGAGGAGGGCAATGCTGATACTTAGCGTGAGGTAGCCAATTACGAGGGAGAGAATGGTGAGAACCATGAGGGGCGTCTTCTAAAATGCCTCAAAATTATATCTCTACAGCTTTCGCCATACCCACACGAGCAACACGGTATGCTAACACCACCAACATTACTATCCCCCTTCATCAAAGACCGTTATACACCAGCAGATCTTTCTGCTGTTTGGCAATTTTTGAATGAAAAGGGGACTTTGTCCTTTGAGATAACGCAGCATCAGCTATTTCCGGCGGCGGCGATCGCAGATGCGCAAAAGACGGGCTACAGCAATGTGTGGGTAAGAGACAACGTGTATGTCGCCTACGCCCACTACAAAATGGGCGACGTTGCGATCGCTGCCGGTACGCTGTCGGGGTTGATGACCTATTTCAAAAAGGTTGCCTTTCGCTTTACAGACATTATTCAAACCCCAGCGCTAAAAGAGCAGGTCATGAGGCGGCCACACATTCGCTTCGATGGGGAGAGCCTCACAGAGGTCGATGAAGACTGGGAGCATGCGCAAAACGATGCGCTGGGATATTTTTTGTGGCTGTATTGTCAGCTGGCAATGCAGGAAGAGAACGCTGGCGGGCTGCTACCGCTAACCGAAGCAGAGAGGGCAGTACTGCTTCGGTTTGTGGCGTATTTTGAGGCCATTCGCTACTGGGAAGATCCTGACAGCGGGCACTGGGAGGAAGGGCGAAAGGTGGCGGCTTCTAGCATTGGGGCGGTAGTGGCTGGTCTTAGGGCGTTGCGATCGCTCATCACAAACGGCCCAGTCGACTTCACGGTCGAAGCGGGGTCTCGTTCTGCAGAGGACACTATCTGCCAGCTAATCGCGAGCGGTGAGCATGCCCTTCGCGAGATATTGCCTTGGGAGAGCCGCGACCCTGAACACGCCCGACGCTATGACGCAGCGCTACTATTTTTGATTTATCCCCTGCAGGTAGTGGAGAGATCGCAGGCGGAAGCAATTTTGTCTGATGTGAAAGCTGCGCTGATGGGCGGCTACGGCATTCAGCGCTATCCGTACGATTCGTTTTGGTGCAAAGACTTTCACGATCTCGACAAGTCTATTCAGACGGCGAAATACACCGGACGCGAGGCCTGGCTCAAAGAACACAACCGCGCGGTGCGCAGAGGTGAAGAAGCCCAGTGGTGCATCTTCGATCCGATTGTTTCGGCGATTTATGGTGAGTGGTTTCAGGCCAGCGGAGAGCCTAGCTATTTAGAACAGCAGACGCGCCATCTCAATCGCGCCCTGAGTCAAATCACTGGGGAAGGCAACACGGTTCCTGGCAGAGACGGATCCGCTGTAGAAATTCCTCCGTACCGATGCCCCGAACTCTACTACTTGCAGGGCGACCAGTACGTGCCAAATGTCTCGACACCGCTGCTGTGGACGCAGGCCAATATGTGCCTAGCGCTGAAAAGTATGGCGCGTAGTTTAGCCAGCTAGAGAGTGTACGGATGGCTTAGCTTTCTGTTGAAAGCTGAGGATTTTCTGATAGGTCACAGAACGGGTATTTGTGGATTTGCCAGTATCGCAGCCAGCCGCCGATCATGGCTCCGCTGATAGCGATCGCAACGTTCAAAATCAGCACCAGGCTAGACTCCAGCGTGCCAACCAGCAAAATAGGTAGAGCGTAGAGCGCGGTCAGCATCGCCGCAAACAGGCTGGCGTGCAGAACCGGCTTGCGCTGGGCAACGAGCGCTGCAAGGTAGCCGCTAACCGTTGTAAAGAGTAGACCACAGATGGCCGCAAAGGCTAAAAATTGAGAGGTATAGGCATGATTTTCTTGGCTAAACCACACGGTGTATAGAACGGCGGTGCTCACGCATAAGAAGAGATAGCCTACGCCCAACGAAAGCAGCGTCAGAAGGGCAGGGCGGAGTTTTTCAGTAAAAAAATTAGCCATAAATAATAGATTGCGCGGTAGGCTGCGTAAGGTTTTCAGGTATCTCAGTCTTCCTTGGTCGCTTACAAGATACCCAAAGCTGAGCTGTCAGCTTCGTTGGCGATGTATCCGTACCTGCTGCGCAGTCGGTCATGCGCAAATCAACCCGAGGCACCGTTGAGTCTACTTTTAGTGGCTGGGCTTTAGCAGAAAAGCGCGCAGTTCGCCCCGCCCCTTGATGAGCAAATAGCCACGATCTTCAAAAGCGTAGGTTTCTTTGAGCTGGTGGTAGGTCTCTTCACTGGTCTGAATGCGATTGACTAGGCCGTGAGACTCCATCCGGCTAGCGATATTGACGGCATCGCCCCATAGGTCGTAGGAGAACTTTTTGGTGCCAATGACACCTGCCACAACTGGGCCTGTGTGAATGCCGATGCGTAGACAGAGTCTGTGTCCATTGCCCAAAGTGTAGCTCCGAGCGAAGTCCATCATTTCTATGGCCATGGCCATGACTGCCTGGGCATGGTTTTCCTGGGGCTTTGGTACGCCGCCCACCACCATGTAGGCGTCGCCGATGGTTTTGATTTTTTCGAGCTGATGGCGTTCTGCGATCGCATCAAAAGCAGAGAAGATATCGTTGAGCTGGCACACTAGCTCAGTGGGGCCTGTCTGAGCAGCAATTTCTGTAAATTTGACGATATCTGCAAAGAGGATGGTGGCTGTGTCGAACCGCTGGGCGATCGCGCCTTGCTTGCCCTCTGTGTCTTTGAGCTGCGCGGCAATGGAAGCAGGCAAAATGTTGAGCAGCAGACGGTCGGACTTAGCCTGTTCTTGGCGCAGGTCGGCTTCGGCCTCTTGGCGTTCGCGAATTTCTTGCCGAATGCGGCCCACCATCTCACCAAAGACCACAGACACTTCGCCTAGTTCGTTGCAGGGAATTTTTTGTAAGCTGGCAAATGCCGGGGTCTGGCCTTTGGCAATGGCTTCACCGGCGACGGTCAGGTCATTTCTCAGCCGCAGCAAAGGCTGAATGACAATCTGCTGCAGCACCAGCAGCGTGACTAGGGTGACAAAGGCCGAAATAATGATCACTAGCCCTGTGATGCCGAGTACGTAGCGACGCATGGTGTGCTGGACATCAGTGGCATCGTGGCGGATGGCCAGTGTGTAAGGCATGCGATCGCGGCTACTCGGCCAGGCCACGTCGTATCGCTGCCCTTCTGCTCCAAGCTGACGAATCGCCGTCGTTGTGCCAGTTTCAGATAAACCCATCTGCTGCCAAAATGAGGGCGTAACAGTCGCCGAAAGGGCTTCGGGGCTAAAGTGCGGCGCGTCCCCTCGACTGTCTATCAGCTGCCCTGCCGTATCGTAGAGAGCTAACCCTTTGATAATAGAGCCTTCTCTGAGCTGGACGCCGTTGAGCAAAGACTGCTCAGCCATCTCATTCATTAGGTCTGTTTTTACCGTAAACAGGACCTCTTGAGAGACCGCTTCCAGCTTGCGCAGCTCAGCTGACTGGCGGCGCCCGTAGGCAGGCACAAAAATGATGCCCTCAATCGTCACAATTCCAAAGAAAACCCAGGCCGCGATTTGTTTGGAGAGGCGCGACTGATAGGGCTTCATAGTGAGGTTTGGAGGAGGTGGCGTAGCGTGTGCTACGGCCCTAGAATGCCCGAACCAAACAATGCGTTCTCTATGTAGGCTGTTCTATCTTCCGGCGGCAGTCTCCAGGGGATAGTCCGCAGCAGGTGCTGCAGACCACTCCCACATTGAGCCAGCATAGTTCTGCGCCTGATAACCCAACGACACCAACACAGCCACCAGCCACCCAGAACGAATGCCACCTGTGCAGTAAACAACAACTTGGCTCTCTGGTGTAATGCTCAGTGCTTCCAGTTTGCTGAACAGATCCTGCTGTGGCAAAAGGTTACCTTCAGTGTCTAACAACTCTTTGAAATAAAGATGACTAGCGCCCGGGATGTGTCCACCTCGTTGTTCTCCGTAGGGCGTCTCCCCTGCAAACTCTCTGGGCTCACGGGTGTCAATAACCACAAGATTGTCTGCGCCTAGCTGCCTTCTCAGGTCCTGCTGTTGAATATCCCAGGCAGAATCTCTCTGAACGATGAAGTCTCCTCTTTCTTTTTTATCAGCTTGGGGAATGGTGACATCGGCATCAAAGAGGGCTTGGATGCCGCCATCGACCATGACAGCTTGAGTATGGCCGAGCGATCGCAGCATCCAAACAATCCGACCTTCTTCGCCCCATCCACTAGGCGGCTGACCAAAGACGACAACCGGCAGCTGCTGACGAATGCCCAGGGCCTGTAGCTGCTCAGTGAGCTGTTCATCCGACGCTAGCAAGGTGCCACGGGCGGCTGGCTCAGTTGGTGAAAAGTCTCTCCAATTGACTGGCACAGCACCCTGAAGAGACCGAAATGTGAAACCACCGCGAGCATCAAGCACCGTTGCACCTTGCTCAATGAGCTGTTTAGCTTCTTGCCCATCGACAATCCATCGCTGAGATAGTGCTTGGGTCGGTCGTGTTGTAGTATCGGCCTCTGAACTGTGTGGTGCAGAGGCCGATGCAGCAGCGACAGGAGAGTGCTCTGCAGCAGGCAGGGATCTTTGTGAGGGTTGGACTTTTTGGCTGCAGGCTGTGAGTACCTGAGTGCAGAGCAGAGACAATGCCAAGATTAAAAACGGAGCCAATATCGGCAAGGGGGCACTCATTATCTGCAATGCTTAAGGGGGCATTCAGGAAAGGTAGAGGGTAAAGCGCGCTAGGCTTCGACGACATTCTCCATGCTGAGCTGGCTACCCTCTTCTAGGGTTTGCAGAATGTAGTTGTCATCTGTGATGACTGCGCTTTTTACTTCTAGCTTACCACTGCTATCCAGGTCAAAAATGATATTTTCAGTACCGTTGCTGCCTGAGAAGGTACCTCCATCAATCACCAGATCGCTCTTATCGCCTAGCACGTGAATGTGAGCAGTGGTGCCGTTGCCGCCTCTGAGGAAAGGTTCATCGCTGACGACATCGATCATGGTAGTAGAGCCCCAGATGCGGAAGTTACGCTTGTTATCTGCAGCGGTAGCTCGAATCATCAAGGTATTGCTCGACTTGAGGTCGTAGCCACCGTCGGTATTACCGGCTGCGTAGGTGTCTTCGTAGGTGATGTTGTAGTTTCCTTCTTCGCTCACGAAGCCGTCTGCATTCCAGTAGAGGTCATCGTCTATTGCCTGCGTCGCATTGTTCATCGTCACCCGACGATGAACAATGTCGTGAGCGGTGCCATCTAGCTGAACACCCATCGCAAAATTGTCACCATCTTGCCGCTGAGAGTCTCCAAACACATCTTCAATGAGAACATTGTTGGTGTCGTACTGGAGGCGAATAGCCCCTTTGGAGAAGCCATGAACTTCTACATTTCGAATCGTCAGGTCACTGACGGAGGCCGACTGCGCGCCACTGGCGGCATAGTTTTCAACAAATCTACGAACGTTGTCGGCGTGCATGTCTTCTATGGTGATGCCGGTAATATCTCCTCCTAAGCGAAAGGCTCCATTACCAATATTCTGAAAGTTCAGATTACTAAAGTGTAGGTTGTCTGCGCCCTGAGTCAATCGGAAAACTTCTTGGCCATTGGGCTTACCAGGTCCCCATGCTTCTGCTCGGGTGCCTACAAACAGAGGTGTGTCATTGCCACCTGCTTTGGACGCGACGCCCCGAATATGCACATCGCCCGCTTGGGTGCCGCCGCTGTCGATATTGATGATCTGACCGTTGAGATAGTAGCTGCCCAAGTCTCCAGCTATCCAAATCTCATCACCGGGTGAAGACTGCTCAATGAGGGCATCTAAGTCGGTGATTTTTGCAGCTTGCGCCCAGCTACTGCCATTTCCATTGCCCTCTGGGCTGATAAAGCGCACGGTGTTACCACTGGATGTTAAAGCCGGTGTACTGACGTTTGGAGGACTCGTCAGGGGAGCTTTTTGTTCGTTGACAGATGCGGCAGTTAGGATTTCAATACCTGAGAGCTGGGCCAAATCTCTTACCCCGCTGAGCTGCAGGTCGAGAATGCCATCGGTGACAACGATACTCTCGAACTCCATGCGAAAGGCCTGCGCGTAGCCTACGCTTTGGTAAATATCTGTGTGCTGGCTGACGGTTTGCCCTTCGAGGGCAATGTCGAACAGGCGATCGCCGCTGCTCGCATCCGAGAAGTCTGCAAACAGCAGATTGATGTTGTAGGTTCCATTTTCAACGGCGACTCGGTAATTGAGATCGTTGCCGTAGCGAGCGGTTTGGTACAGTCCGTATTCGTGGGTGTCAGCGATCGCTACGGCTGTGCTTTCAGCGCTGCCATGGGTCAAAAAGCTGTCTGCAATCCACTGGTTCCCAAGACTATCGGTGTAGTCTTCTCCGCCTGCATTAATGCGGATGGGGTTGCTGCGATCGCCCGTTTCTAATACTGGTTGACCCTCCGTTAGAGCCTTCGCACTGATAGCTGCTGGTGTCGACTGTGCAGATGTCTTCGGCGCCTCTGCATTGACGACAGTGACGACCTGCTCAACCAAAACCGGTTCGATGATAGGTGTAGGGACCAGCGGAAGCACTTCAATTCCAGATAGTTGGGCTAACTTATTGGCACCGTCGAGCTGAAGATCTAGAACGCCATCGGTAACGACGATGCCTTCGTATGACTGCAGGTAGGCCTGACTGAAGCCTACCTCTGCGTGCACATCTACGCCCTTGTTGAGAGACTGGCCCTCAATGGCAACATCAAATGTGCGCGTATCGTCGCTTTTCCACAGCGTTTCTGCAAAGTGCAGATTGACACTGTAGGTGCCATTCTCCACAGGGATATGGTACCCCAGCTCATTACCAAATCGTTTGCTTTGATAAACTGCCTGATCTGCTGTGTCAGCTATGTTGACCTGCTTGGTAGCTGTATTGCCACCGCTGCCAAACTGATCGGCGAGCCATTGTTGCCCTTTGCTGTCAATATATTCTTGCCCGCCGACGTTAATCCGGACGGGGGTAGCCACCTTTTGATTTGGCTGTTGGCCAGGGCCGGGTAAGCTGTCTGACTGTACTGATGGGTTTGCTGTGTCATTGATGGAGATAAAGTCAATGTAGTCAATGCGGGCAAACTCGTTTCCCTGCTCCGTGACATACAGCTTGAGGGTGTCGCCTGTTTGAATAAACTGATCTTGTCCAATAACACGTCTTACCAAGTTGTCTGCACTTGGCAAGTAGCTGCCGATCTGCCGGTCAAATTGAACAGTTCCTAGGGATTCTCCATTTAACAGCGAATCTAGGGTAGACGTGCCATCTGTTTCATCGAAGTAACCGATGACAATGTCGTAATTTCCAGCATCTCCTGTAAAGTCTACCTCCAGGGTTCCTGATTCACCTTTTGGACCCCTGCTTAAACTCGCAACTGCTCCATTGGATGCGAAGTCGAAAGTCTCTAAGCGATAAGTTTCTGCCCTGATGTCTTCAGCTTCAACTCTTATGTATTGAGTTGTTCCAACAGAACTTGCGGTAGAGTTTGCGGTAAGTGATGTCGCTGCACCTGAGAGAATATCAGTTGCAAAAGCGTCTGACTGCAGAGTACTATTTAAGCTGTCAAAAGTGCTAGAATTATCTGTAAATACCACCGGTACGTCTTCACAGAGAAGAGTGAACGATTTGCAAGGTAATAGCTGAGTGCTCGAAACCAACTGCTCGAAACTGAACGCTCAAAGCTGACTGCTCGAAAAATGCGCAAACTCGACAGTTTCTCCGCTGAGGCTTGCAGCGAAAAATAAGACAGTATTGAGTTGGGAATTAAGTCAAAACAGCGCGCAAATTGAGCAGCGCAAAGCTAGCTATCTAACCGGGTTAGCCATTTGTTCAGAGATGGCACGGCGAGATTAGCAACAGTCGAGATGTTGTTGATAGATGTATTTGGGTATGCGAAATGTGAGCTAAGTGCCCGTAGCTTAGCCATTTCGCACGATTTAGAAGAGACTTCTACAAGTTAATTTATGAGAGTATTTGTTTGAGGAAAAATAAACTAACAGATAGAGCAACAGAAATTTGCTGACTACATGTATGGTTGCTCAACAAGCTTTAGATAGCTGCCAATCGATAAAATCGCTGACAACAACGCTAAGGCTAGTTGAGTACTTGTCAGATGGATGGAAGTCCGATGCTGACCCATACAGCGCTAAGCCAAAACGGTAAGAGAAGGCGTGAAAACAACAAAGCAATCTTGTAGGGCTCAAGCTGTGCTTTATTCGTACCTAACTATGTTCTTTTTGATACTCAAAGCAGAACGGGGAAAATACTTAATCTGCCCAACAAAACTTTAATTGGGTAAAAAGAGGGACTTAAGGACTCAAGAAGCTGTTTTGTATGACGAATCATCAGTGACTTTACTTGCACAATCTTTGACAGGTCTGCATTTTTTCTATCGAAGCCAGCAATGGCTAGGCCTCACACATAAGGATGTTACCCATCTGCGTAATGATAATGATTCTGTAAATGTGCGTGTTTCTGCGTGGGTTTTTTCTTTTCTATGTAGTAGCAACTACCGTGAGAATAGTACTACTCTGTATTCTTACTTCGTATATTATTTAAACTCACGCTGTCGGTGGGAAGATTTCCCTGCGTTTTGATGAGCGTAATTTTGTATTAAATGCTACGGGGTTATTGTGGCTAGATTAGACCAGCTTGAGCAGGTTGAAGTGGAAAGTCGGCAGGCTCTGCGGAGCTGGCTGGCTGAGAATTACACGCAGTCTGACAGTATTTGGCTGGTCACTTATAAGAAGCATACGGGCGATCGGTATGTAGCGTACAATGCCATCGTGGAGGAAGCACTGTGTTTTGGTTGGATAGACAGCCTGCCCAGAAGGTTAGACGAAGACCGGACGATGTTGTTACTCTCGCCGCGCAAGCCTAAAAGCGTGTGGTCGAAGCTCAATAAAACTCGGGTGGAAAGGCTTATTTATGATGGACGAATGGTGTCGCCGGGTTTAGAGAAGGTGGAGCGGGCCAAGGCAGATGGGAGTTGGACGTTTCTAGACGATGTGGAAGCGCTGGTGATACCTGAAGATTTGGCCGTGGTGCTGGCTAGCGATGAAGTGGCTAGGGCAAATTTTGAAGGATTCAGCGATTCTACGAAGAAGGGAATCTTGCAGTGGATAAAGATGGCGAAGCGATCGCAAACCCGCCAGCAGCGAATTGAGAAGACGGTTTCAAAAGCTGCTTTGGGAGAGAAGGTACTAGGCTGAACTGTGCAGCCTCTGAGCTGTGCCTCTGAACTGTGCCTCTGAACTGTGCATATAGCTCTCTCACAGCTATCTCTCTGCTAGGCTCAGGCTATGAATACTTATTTGCAAAACCATCGCTTGGGCCAAGCTGTAGCTGCAATCTGTAGCTGCTAGGTTGCGATAGGGTTGGTTATCGGGGTATGCATTCCAGAGAAGTTGTTGTTACCAAGATGTCCAATTTGTTTATCTAGCTGCCTCTGGGTGAGTTTTGCGTTCTCTTTTTTGAGTTCGTCTAGCTGTTGGTGGAGGCTATTAATGAGTTCTGCTTGAGAATTTACCTTGGCAGTGAACTGGTTGAATGTGTTGGTAGCTTCTGTTTCTAGTTCGCTTAGCATTTGGGTGGCCAAGTTTGTTTTTTTGGCAAGAGTAGCTTCTAGCTCTGTGATGCGGGCTTGTTTTTGAGCTGTGATTTCTTTGATTTGAGCCTGGGATGCGGTCTGCAGCTGGGCGATTTGTTTTTTGAGGGTTGCTTCTGCGATCGCCGTTTCAAATAGCTCGTGAAGCTGATGCTGCCGTTCTGCTATAAGGGTGTCGAAGGCCTCGAAGACTGAAAACTTTTCTACCTGATCGTCTTCTAGCACGGCTTCCATTCTGGCTAGCTGTGCCTTGAGGCTTTCTACCTCAGTCATGGCGATATCTGAGAATGTTTTGAGGGCGTCTTCTCTTTGCTGGTAATTGGTTCGTTGTGTGCCGAGTTCTCGCTGGTAGCGGTGCGTAGCTGCGCTGAGCTGGCGCTGCTGGACAAGGGTTGCGATCGCTGCGCCGCCTGCCGTTAGAGCGACGATTCTTCCGGTTTGTCGGAAGTTGGAGGGCAACTGGGGAGTTGTGAGAATGAGGCCGAGTAGTGCGATCGCGCTGAGGCTACCTGCGGAGAATAGGAACTGAATTATCCTGCTCATGATGGGAATGTTTTATGGGTGTTTTCTAAGGCGACTACTGACCATTGAGCTGGGCTCTGTACCGCGCAGCCTTTTCTGAAAACGCGCTCTGGGCCTGCTGAATATCAAGTTCAAAGTTTTGGTCTTTGAGGGCGATGAGCTGGTCGGTGTAGTCGCTCTCGCGGGTAGCTGCTTCGCGCCGGGCGGTGGCTTGCCGCAGATATTGCCCTTTCTCTCCGTTGCGCTCTAGCTGCGTCTGATAGTCAATGTTGGCACTGGTGAGCTGGGCCTGACGGGTTTCGTTTTCTTTCGTGCTGATGGCGACATCAATGCTTTGGCGCTCTAGCTGATGGAGGTCGTTAATATTTTTGAGGTTTAAGCTGGCAACCTCAATTGCGCGGCGCTGGGCTTCTGCTTGCGCTCTCTGTGCGCGATAGGTGGCTTCGTCTATTTCAGGAATGGCCGCGCTGGGTACCCAGATATCATCACTGATGCAGTTGGCAGCGAGAAAGTCTGTGCCGTTTTGAGAAGCTTTTGTTGGCGCGGCCAGTGCGGCGCTAGGCTCACCAATCGAAGGGATAAGCGGCATCTGAGTGGTGTTAGCGGCTTCCGTCTGCGGGTCAGCTGAGTCACTGTTTACAATCGAATCATTTTCTTTGAGTTCGGTTGTTTGTGCCTCTGTTGCTTCAGTCTGTGTTTCCTGCGTTTGGATTGCTTCAGGTGTGATTGCTTCAGGCGTAATTGCTTCGAGCTGGGTAGTTTCAGCCTGACTCGCTTCGGCTTTGGTCGCTTTAGGCGATCGCTTACTCGTTGTGGTTGTGCGAGCCTTTGTCTTTTTGGCGGTGGTTTTGCTTTTGGCGGGTGTGGCTACAGGTTCGGTCTGTGCCTGCTTTGCCGTGGATTTCTTGGTGGAGGCGCGCTTGCTTGTGGTGCGCGCTTCTGTCGATTTGGTTGCCATGGAGTCACCTGCCTAGTTCGTACCTGATTGGATGAAAGGATAGCTTCCATTAGATAATAGTTCAAATGTACTCAATGTACAGATTAAATTTCTATGCAGATTAATTTTTTGTATGGTGAGCTAGTGACGGGTTAGCGGCATGTTTACGCCTATTCAAACTGGGGATGGCTCGAGTACGTTTTACTCTGAGGCTTTTGGGGAGTGGTTTCACAGCCGCGAGGGCGCCTGCAGAGAAGCTCAAAAAACCTACGTAGAGACGGCTCAAATCGCCCGGCGAGCGACGGGAGAAAAGCTCCACATTTTAGATATTTGCTACGGTCTGGGCTACAACACGGCGGCAGCGCTAGAGGCCATATGGCCGGTGTGGGCACAGTCGGTGCAGGGGCAGCAGTGTCAGGTAATGGTAAAGGCGCTAGAGCTTGACCCAGAGGTACCAAGAAGTGCGATCGCCCACAATCTACTTCAGCACTATTCTGAGCCTGTAGAGACTGTATTGCGATTGCTCGCCGCAGACTGCCGGTACCGGCAGCAAAACCTCTCCGCTGAGCTACTGGTGGGAGATGCCCGGCAGCAGGTTCAGTCGTTAGTCGCGCAGACTTGGCAGGCTGATGTTGTTTTCTTCGATCCGTTTTCACCACCGCGCTGCCCGCAGCTGTGGACGGTGGATTTCTTTCAGCAGGTGGCAAAATGCCTGAAGCGAGAAGGTGGTGTATTGGTCACCTATTCTTGTGCGGCGGCGGTTCGCGCTGCCATGCAGCAGTGCGGACTTGTCATTGGTGAGATTGCGGCGGGCGGGCGGCGGTGGCCTGGTACGATTGCCGCCTTTCCGACTGCGACTGGGGCAACTGGAGAGATTCCCGAAGGTGGTAAGCCACTGTCTTTGCAGGCGCAGGAGCACTTGCTGACACGGGCGGCTGTGCCTTACCGAGACCCGAGTTTGCGGGCGACGGCAGGGGAGATATTGAAGGCGCGATCGCAAGCACAAGAAAATTCTGACCGCTTGCCCACTGGCCCCTGGCGACGCCGTTGGAAAGCGATAGCAGAAGCAAAAAAAGCGTCTGAGGAGGCTGGGTGAGCTGAGGGTCTGCTAGGAAGTGGCTGGCGGTACAATTAGGCGGTTGAGAAGGAGTGCGATCGCCATGGAAAACAGCCGTTACCTCGTAGATGTGCCTTGGCTGCAGGACCACGTGGAAGACCCGCAGGTCGTGGTCATCGATACTCGTTTTGCCCTATCGGTGCCTAATGCCGGTCGTCAAGCCTATCTGGCGGGACACATTCCAGGTGCATACTATCTCGATCTAAACCGGGACCTTTCTGCTCCTGTAGCGCGACATGGTGGCCGACACCCTTTACCCGACTGGGAAAAGTTCGCCAGCCAGCTCAGCCAGCTAGGCATCTATTCCCAACCGCCTGGGCCTACTCAAGTGATTATTTACGATGACTCGCGCTTCGCCTTTGCTGCCCGACTGTGGTGGATGCTGCGCTACTTAGGCCATAAGCAGGTAGCAATTTTAGATGGTGGCATACAGGCCTGGAAATCTGCTGGACTGCCACTGAGTGAGTTGCTACCTGCTGAGCGAGCCGGTGACTTTAAGCCCAGTTTTCAATCTGGTTGGCTTGTGGATATAGAAACGGTGCGGCAGCAGGCCAGTGCACCTAACGGGACAGTGATAGATTCTAGGTCGCCTGAGAGGTGGCGGGGCGAAGTAGAACCCATCGATCCCATTGCTGGCAGCGTTCCCGGTTCGCAAAACGCTTTTTGGAAAGATGTCAGTACAGAGGAAGGTAAGCTCAAGTCTCCTGAAGCGCTTGCTGACCACTGGAAACACCATCCGATTACTGCTGATACGATTATTTACTGTGGTTCAGGTGTCACTGCCTGCGTAAATATCTTTTCACTGGTTGCTGCAGGATATCCCATGTGTAGGCTCTATCCTGGTGGCTGGAGCGACTGGTGCTCTTACTTAACGGCTGGGAAAAATTGATGCCGACCGACCACATTTTTTATGAGCTGTTGAGAACGGCGCCCGATATTTTTCTAAAGCTGATTGGCTCGGTTTCTAACGAGGCGTACGAGTTCAGGTCAGTAGAGGTCAAACAAACAGCCTTTCGTTTAGACGGAGTGCTGCAGCCGCAGGTAGAAAGCGACGACAGCCCGGTGATTTTGGTGGAGATCCAGTTCCAGCGAGACCCTGAATTCTACAGGCGCTTTTTCTCCGAAATTTTTCTGTTTTTGCGTCACAATCCCCAAGTTCACCATTGGAAAGCCGCAGCTATTTTTGAAAAACGAAGCCGCGAGCCTGTAGACCAAGCACCTTTTCAAGTTTTGCTAGACAGCGCTCAAATCCATCGAATTTACCTCGAAGACTTTCGAGACATTGCAACCGACTCTCTCGGCGAAGCGATTTTACAGCTCATTGTTACAACGCCGAAAAGGGCCGTTCCAAAAGCTAAAGCACTGATTGCCAGGGCCGAAGCGCAATCAGAAATAAATCTACCCGCTCAGCAGATTCTAGGACTCATTGAGACCATAATGGTATACAAGTTCCCTAACCTTGAACGGGAGGCGATCGCCACCATGCTAGGAATCGATTCCATCAAGCACACACGCGTGTATCAAGATGCTTTAGTAGAGGGCCGTCAGGAGGGCCGTCAGGAGGGCCGTCAGGAGGGCCGTCAGGAGGGCCGTCAGGAGGGCCGTCAGGAAGGTCAAAGTGATCTCATTCTCAGGCTGCTGAGTCGAAAAATTGGCACGATACCCGACGCCACGGTGAGCAAGATAAAGACACTATCGAACAATCAGCTGGCGATACTGAGCGATCAGCTATTTGAAATAGATACCCGCGAAACCTTGGAAAATTGCCTGGCTCAGCTACCGCCGAATGCGTCGCCTGAGAACAGTTCAGCGGGTGAGGCTTAGGGCTCCGAGACGCGACATGGCTGTCCGAATATATGGCAATCGCGAAATTAAGACTTTGCCGGGGGAGGCGACGA
>JBCBFY010000089.1:0-20874 GCA_038527325.1 Cyanobacteria bacterium J06614_10 | reverse complement strand
CATCTTTAACGTACGCATGGATATGAACATTGATGGGGTGAACAACTCCGTCTACGAAGTAGACATTGTGCCTGAAAAGGAAGAGAACAATCCTTATGGCAACGCCTTCTATGCACAATCCACGTTGTTGCCTACAGAGAAAGCTGCTCAGCGACTCATTGACCCCATGAAGGGCCGGTATTGGAAGATTGTGAACCCATCGAAAACCAATGCCATGGGGTATCCTACGGCTTACAAGCTGATGCCCGGAGAGAATACGCTACCAATGGCCAGCTCAGAGGCCAGCGTTATTAACCGCGCCAAGTACATGACCCGGCATCTCTGGGTAACGCCCTATCACCCCGATGAAAACTATCCCGCTGGACCCTACCCAAACCAGCATCCTGGTGGCACGGGTCTCCCCCAATGGACTGAGGCGGACCGCCCCATCGAAGATACTGACGTGGTGGTGTGGTACACCTTTGCCCACAGCCACTCACCCCGCGCAGAAGATTGGCCCGTTATGCCTGTGGCAAATCTTGGCTTCAAGCTGAAGCCGCTAAACTTCTTTGATGAAAATCCGTCTAACGACGTGCCACCCTCCCCCAAAAATCACGGTAGTAAGCATGCTTGTTGCAGCTGAGCAATTAGGAGATCGGGGAGATAGTCGCGTTCATGTGTCCGATGAAGCCCATGGGCCTGTTCGATACTCAGATATTCCTGCACCTTTGGGTACAGTGGTTGCTGAGTATCGGATAGCGCCAGGAAGTGCGATTGCCTACTCGGTCACCCAGGGCCAATACATTCAGATTATTGATGTCTGTGGTTCACAATGCTCAGACTTTCTGGCTTTTTCTGAAAAAGAAGAGAGCACTGGCCAACGGCAGACCATTGACAGCACGGTCACCCGTACCCTGGGCGGAGTTGCCAACCCTCAAGCGGGTTTGCACAGCAAATATTTCTCCCAAACGCTGCAGCCGCTGGTAGAGGTAATTCAGGCAACCTGCACCCGTCACGACAGCTTTCTTCTGGCCTGTACCCCCCGCTACTACGAAGATGCGGGCTATCCGGGGCATCCGAGCTGCAGCGACAATTTTAACCGGGTTCTCTCACCGTATGGCATTGCGGCAAGCGTAGGCTGGCCAGCCATCAATTTCTTTTTTAATACTGAAATAGACTGCCACGGCAATATTGTTGTCCATGAGTCGTGGTCTCGTCCGGGTGACTATGTTTTACTCCAGGCTCACCAAAATCTCCTGTGTGCTAGCTCTGCCTGCCCCGACGATATCGATCCTGCGAACGGCTGGCAGCCAACGCCCATTCATATTCGCATCTACGCGGCCCAGACGGACGGTGAAGGTAAACCTCATCGACCGTTTGCCAGAGCGATTGGCAGAAGAATCGCTGCAGATTTTCCGCTACGACTCACTCAGGAGAGCGCCTTTACGCCTCGAATTCGGCAGCTGACAGACGATATTACCGAATACAACGGATTTTGGGTGCCCAATAGCTTTGCACACCGAGGCGATCAGGCAGAATATTGGGCGCTGAGGCGGCGAGCGGCTCTCATGGATCTTTCAGCGTTGCGAAAGTTTGAGCTAACGGGTTCAGACGCCTTTTCTCTGTTGCAGTACGCGTTCTCTCGCAATCTAGAAAACCTCACACCGGGCCGCGCCGCCTATGGCTGCCTGATAAATCCCCACGGTGGCATCATCGATGACGGCATTGTTTTCTGCTTTAGCCCCACACATTACCGGTATGTTGGCAACTGCGATACCGATGGTGACTGGCTTGGGCGCGTAGCACAGCAGCAAGGCTGGACAGTCAAAATTGAGGCAGTGAGCGATCGCATTCATAACCTAGCCCTTCAAGGGCCGCTCGCTCGCGACATTCTCCGCCCCTTAGTCACCTTCGCCCAACCAGACCAGACACTCAGCGAGTTAGCATACTTTCGGTTCGCAGCCGTCAAAATAGGAGATATTCCCCTCCTGCTCTCTCGCACAGGCTACACAGGTGAACTGGGATACGAGCTATTTGTCGATCCAACACGGGGCGAGCAACTTTGGGACACCCTCATGGCAGCAGGCAAGTCGTTTGGCCTGCAACCGCTGGGTATGCAGGCACTCGACCGCGCCCGTATTGAAGCCGGGCTGCTGGCCTCAGGCCTAGACTTCGACGATCTCACCTCACCTTATCAGGCGGGCATAGGCTGGAGTGTGTCGCTCAAGAAACCTAGGTTAATTGGCAAAACGGCGCTAGAGGCCCTTCGAACTCATCCGCCTAAAATTGCTGTAGGGCTAGTGTTAGAAAGCTTAGAGACAGCAGTGCCCGGTCAAGATATCTATGCTGAAAGCGAGCGCTGGCGCATTGGACAAGTAACGAGCGCTACCTTTTCTCCTATCTTGAATCGAAGCATTGCCATGGCTCAGGTTGTGCCTGAATATGCAGCGCTAGATACGATTGTAGAAATTGGTCTGCTAGATGGATTTAAGCGTCGCGTGAGGGCAAAGACAGGGCCACTTGCCGCTTTTGACCCGAGTAAAAGCCGAGTAAAACAGTAGAACACTCGGCTACAGAATAGAAAGAGCACTGCAAACACGGCAAAAAAATACAGCACAAAAGAGATGGCGAAAATTCTGTGGGATTTTGCTGGAATAGAGGCGTTGACTGTTGCGCAGACCTTGTTTGGTGAATCTGTGGGTGAGTTAGCAGCCTTTCAATCGCTAGAAACCTCGCTAGAGGGGAAAGACTGTTCTGTGCTGAGGCTGTGCGATCGCAACTTTCGAATCCTCTACTTAGATGATGTAAGACCCGTTATCTCTTCCCTAAACTGCAATGTATTTGTGCGCCAGTACACTTGGCTAGCATCCTTTTCAATCCCTGCTGATCGACTCGAAGCGCTGACCATCAACGCTACAGTCAGAGCGCCACACCGGTTGGCTAACCTGCCCAATCACCAAGCCGTCCCCGCGCAGCTAGAAGACATGTCAATGCTTGTTTGGCAACATTCATCTTCTAAAATTCCCACAATAGACATTCACACAGCCCATAGCTACGAAAACCGGCTAAAAGCAGAAATCAACAGGCTGTAGCGTTTGTTCTAGGAGTCTGTTGGCTTAGTCAAACATCTTTTAGAAACGTGATTTTATCACATTTCAGTATTGTTCAATACAACTTTCCTCCGACTTGCATTGCATACTCTTGACATAACAAGTTAGAAAGCTTTGTGCTCCTATCCATCTCAGTTATTCAGTTCGAGATAATCGCCCATTGACATAGTCCAACGAAGCGACTGCGTAGGATATTCAAAGACTCAATCATGGCTTCTAACTGCGGTTGATGGTGCTGTAAGGCACCCTGCCGACTTGTTCAACACAGCTTATTCAACCCAACTTGTTCAACTAGTCTTACCCACTGGAGCCGCTTATGACTCCCGAATCGCAAGAGTTTTTAGCAACGTTTGTCTCTGAATCCTACTACTATTGGGCTTCTGTATTTATGCTACTCATCCACGTGGGCTTTTTGGCCTACGAGGGTGGCGCATCTAGAGCCAAGAATGTTCTGGCGACCATGGTCAAAAATCTGTTGACCTTGTCTATTATTGGCCTCACCTTTTTCTTCTTTGGCTGGTGGGTCTACAATGCCTTCCCACTTTTCCCACTCACTGGTGGCATTGTTGGACCCTGGACCGACCCTAGCTCAGAAGGGGTTGTTGGTGAAGTTTTGGGCTTAGTGCAGGCCTCCTATCCCTGGTCTCCGGCCCTCGGTCCAAATATCTCAGACAACCTTACAGGTGTGTTTTTCTTTGCCTTTGCGCTGTTTGCGATGACCACGGCCTCCATTCTCTCTGGGGCGGTCATCGAACGTATTAAGGTAGGCGCCTATGCTGTCTTGGCTGTCGTGTTGGGCTCTTTCACCTGGGTAGTTGCCGCTGCTTGGGGTTGGAATCCCTATGGCTGGTTTCTCACGAACTTTGGTTACCACGATTTTGGCTGTTCGGCCGTTCTGCACGGTGTCGCAGGGTTCTTTGCCTTGGGCGTTTTGATCAATCTGGGTCCTCGCATTGGCAAATTCGACGCGAGCGGTCGGCCTAGAACAATTCTCCCTCACAACCTACCTCTGACAATGGTTGGCCTAATGCTTATCTTTGTTGGTTTTTACGCCTTTTTGGCGGCCTGCGTGATTTTTGTACCGGGCCAGACGGCAGAGATTACTATCTATGGCACGCCGATGACACTCGCCTCGGTTGGTGTAAATACGACCCTAGCTCTTTGCTCGGGTATCGTCGGCGCTTACATTGCTTCCAAGGCCGACCCGTTCTACACCATTTCGGGGGGCTTGGCAGGCATTATCTCTGTAGGCGCGGGCCTAGATCTGTACAGTCCACAGATCATTATTCTGATTGCTTTCATCGGTGCTTACACTATGCCCTTTGTTGGTGCAGCCGTTGAGAAGGCGGGTATCGATGACGCTGTTGGTGCCTTTGCCGTACATGGCTACTGTGGTGTGATTGGTGCGATGGCAGTCGGGGTGATGGCTACGGGCTATCCTCAGGGTGATGGCATTCCCTTGACCGGGTTTGTAGGTCAGTTGGTAGGAACGCTGGTTTGTACGATTATTTTGGGTTTCATCCCTGGGTACGGGGTTAGCTTCGTGCTCAAGCAATTGGGCATGCTGCGCGTCTCTCCTGAAGAAGAGATCGGCGGACTGGATCTGTCTGAATATGGCATCAAGGGCTATCCTGAATATCCCTTGATTGAAGAAACGAATGGTGGTGGATTGCGATCGCCCGCTGCGGTCAATCAGGAAGCCTCGTATAGTCCTATGCCGTAGCAACTGTGTGAATACATCTGGTGATGGCTGTCCACTTTACTGCTGTTCTCAGGCGGTTATCGCGATCACCGATGTGTTGTTGTCGTATTCAACAAATTGACAAAGCATTTTTAGTCAGTAGAAAAGTCAGCTAATAGGAGCGCTGTTTATGTCCAGCCCGTTTACCACCCTAGAAGATTTTAATAATGCGATAGAGGGTCCTACAGGGGGCGCTATCTACACCTTTGCTAACGCCCCAGCTATTAATGCGATCGCGCTATTAGTTGCTGTTGGCATATTTCTCTGGTTCATTGTTGCTACCTACAGCTCCCACGCGAGCCCCTCTGGCAGTATGGACAACTCTCTCAACCATCTGAGTAGCTTTCTTGTGTTAGGCTTGCTATCGGCGATTACGGCAGCCGGTCACTATGCCAATCGAGCGCCTCGCCCTGAGCAGGCAATGACTCAGCACAGGCCGAGCTTAAAAGCCGTTCACCAGCAGACATCAAAAAAGTTGCCTTTAGGACTTTTGGGCATGGCGGGCATTGGCTTACCATCCCTTAGTAGAACATCTAAGCGAGAGGCCCGATCAAAGCGGTCAGCTTACCGATCTGAAAGATACAGACCACGTCGGTAAGGGTGCGAAATATCGACCCAAAGAAGTTTGCTTTTAGAGGCAAAAGATTTTGGGAGAGAAAAGCAGTAGCACTCAGCTACTGCTTTTTTGATCGTTCTCGTAAATAAGATCTGTCAGTAAGCCCAAAAAGCGATGTAGAAAGGTCATGCTTCTTGATGACCAACGTCATACAAGCTAGCACGAGACCACAATAGAATTTAGCTTCTCCTAGTTCGATAGCTAAGTCGAGGAGCTTCTATGAACTGGCATACAGCATACTTTGCCTTTTTCACCCTATTGACGATGGGGTGTGGGTACCTATGGGTGAAGCAGGGGCTTGGCCCGGAAGCTGCCCACCGGAACTTACGCTACACCCTACCCTGGCTATTAACAGGATTTGCGATCGCTGCTGTTCTTCCACTATTCGCTTTTCCATTATCAAGAAGCTGGAATCTTCTTTACTTGCTACCTGTCATTATTTTCAGCATTTGGGGATTACGCTGGCCTCACAGAAAACAGAGGGCTGGCGATTTGCTACTTAACGCAGGGCGAACCTGGTACAACAAAACGCTCTTTTGGATTGGAATTTTGGAAGGCGGTGTCGCTACCTTTATTACCTGGCTATCGTTTGGAAGACTCTTCCAAAGCGCTACGGTCATTGACAAAAGCCTGCAGCTTCCAAGAGTGGCTTTTTGGTGGACCATCGCCATTGTACTAGTTTCTCTAGGGTTGAGTAATTTAGAAATAAGAGAGAAGGGCCTTTGCTTTCTCTATGGTGTGATTCCATGGCGTCAGATCAGAGCGTACAGGTGGGAAGCTTCGCAGCCGAATACATTGACTGTTTATTATGTAGAGCGCCGTTTTTTTCTAAGGTCTAGCTTTATTAGTATTCGAGTACCTGCAAAATTTCGGGATAGTATAGATCAGATTGTCGCTGCTAATTTGAGAGAGGCGGATTAAAAAATGTCCTGAAGCCGCAATGCCTTAGCGATGCAAAAAGGCGCTCTGATAGAATGCTGGCATGTTTGATTCTGTTTGTAAGTTCCTCGCCGAGACCTTTTCTGCCGACTTTGCATCCTGGCTACTGGGCAGAGAAATCTCGCTCACTGCGCTTAGTCCATCTGAGCTTTCCCTAGAGCCTATCCGAGCCGATGCGCTCATATTGCTTCAGTCTGAAGAAACGTTGCTACACATAGAGTTCCAGACTCAACCTAACCCGGACATTCCTTTTCGGATGCTGGATTACTGGGTGCGGAGCTATCGGCGATCGCCTAAGAAAAGCATCCGGCAAGTCGTAATTTACCTGCGGCAATCCCAGTCCGAACGAGTGTTTCAAACGCAGTTTGAAGGACCAAACACGGTTCATACCTTCGAAGTCATCAGGTTATGGGAACAGCCGATAGAAGCGTTTTTATCGTTGCCAGGGCTATTGCCGTTAGCAATATTAAGCCGGGTGGAAGACCGCGAATCGGCGCTCCAGCAAATTGCTCATCAAATCAGAACGTCGGCGGATACCGAGAGCCAGTCTGAGTTGCTGGCTTCCACCTTCATCCTATCGGGGTTAGTATTAGAAGAGTCAGTCGTTCAGCGGGTTTTACGAATGGACATCCTAGAAGAATCAACGACCTATCAGCTGATCAAGCGTCAGGGACTTGAGCAAGGGCTTGAGCAGGGACTTGAGCAGGGACTTGAGCAAGAGCGTTTGCTCGTCGTTCGTCAGCTAACCCGCAAAGTTGGCCAGCTTCCAGATGATGTCAAACAGCAAGTTAGCCGGCTATCTTTTGCGCAGCTGGAGCAGCTAGGCGAAGCCTTGCTAGATTTTTCAAGCCTGGGCGATTTGACAAACTTTCTGCGTGATATAGCGGCGTGATTCCCAGCTGTCGGTGTTGTTCTCAAGACAGTGATTCTAATGTCCATTTTGATAGGAACAGGGCTTTGGGGAGAAGTCATTGACTTAGAAGATGGCACTGTACTGAAGCTGACAAGGCGAAAATGTGCGGGTATTGGTGACGGATTGCTAAAGCTTCAGCGGGAAGTAGAGGTGCTCCGTGCGTTTGAGGCAATCAATGAACCGTTGCCGATATCTGTTGCGAAGGTTCAGGGATGGGGCACGCAATGGCAAAGCCTCTCCTCTGGAGACTTGCCTCAAGTCATACAATCTGACGATGACCGAAAGCTGTGGCTACGTACGACAAAATTACCCGGTTATGTTCGGACAGCTTCAGAACTCGAGTGGCTTCCAAGACCAGAAAAAGGCGAGATCGCTAGGTCAATGGCAACTGCGATCGTCAGTGTTCACACATTATTACAACAAGCTTGCACTCAGCTAAAACTGCCAAGCGCGGAAGCAAACCTGATACTGCTTCGGCATGAAGTGAAAGATGATAAAGAAAGCAGCAAATACATCGAACAGCTGCTGAAAATTTTAGAGACAATGAGCAAGTCGCCTCAAATACCTATTCATGGTGACTTTAATATTTCTAATCTTCTGTTTAACAGAAACGAGGTGATTGCCGTTGTAGACTTTGCTGAGACCCGGCAAGGCTTTTATGAAGAGGATATCGCTGCGTTGATTAGCGAGCTGCCTGGTTATCGAGAGCAACTTATCGAGGCGATCGCACTGAAAACCGGACATGTCGTTGATGAGCGCAAACTAGGATATGGACTTGCGTTAAAAGCCTTACTCTCATTTTTGATTGCGAGAAGGCTGCGCGCAGGCAGCAACCTAAAGACAGAACAAGAAAATCTTGAGCACCTTCTAAAAACACTCAAGTAGCCCCACCAAAGATTCTTTTCTGGTTTTAATGTCATGTTGATGAAACCTTAACCTCTGTACTGCACTGTGTAAAAAATAAGTGGATACAATTATTCGCTTGCCTACTCAAACGCTAGCTATACAGAGGTAAAACTTCGAAAATGATTCAGCGTAGCGCTTTCATCGGATTTGTTGTAATGTCGGCTGCGTTCCTGAACGGGTGCGGCAATTCAGCGACGCCAGTCTCAGAAAATACTGAGGCTGCAGACAAAGCAGCTTCACCTTCTGCTGACGTTGTGGTGTCCTACAATTCACCAGAACAATGGGCGAATTGGGGCGCTGTTCTTACCCAGTTCAGTCAAAAGACGGGAATAGATGCCCCCTCCGATCCTAAGAATTCGGGTCAGACATTGGCTGCTCTCGAAGCGGAGGCCGCGGCTCCTCAAGCTGATACGGCTTACTACGGCATTGTTTTTGGAATTGAAGCGGCTGAAAAAGCGCTGGTAGAACCCTATCAGCCCGCTGGATTCGATGAGATTCCAGAGACGCTGAAGGGCGTAGATGGCGATTGGATGGCTGTTCATCAGGGTGCGATCGCTTTCCTCGTCAACACTGATGAACTAGATGGAGCTCCGGTACCCAGCTGCTGGGCAGACCTCACCAAGGAAGAGTATGCCGGAAAAGTTGGCTTTCTAGACCCTACGCAAGCCGCTGTTGGCTATTCGGTCTCCACCGCTGCAAACCTAGCGCTCGGTGGCAGCCTAGATAATTGGGATCCGGGTATTGAGTACCTCTCAGCGCTGCAAGCGAATGGCTTAATTCTGCCTGCGCAAACAGCAACAGCCATGGTGCAGCAAGGAGAGATTCCAATCTTGATCGACGCAGATTTTAATGGCTATAAGCTTAAAAACGTCGATGAGGCGCCTGTCGAAGTTGTTCTCCCTTGCGAAGGGACTATCTCTGTGCCCTATGTGATGTCTTTGGTGAAAGATGCGCCGCGCCCGGAAGCTGGTAAAGCGCTGCTAGATTTTGCGCTCTCTGACGAAGGCCAGCAGCTGTTTGCGGAGAGCTTTTTACAGCCCGTTCGCAACATCGATCTTTCTCCTGACATTGCTCAACAGATGCTGCCAAAAAGCGAATATGAGCGAATGACTGTTCCTGACTTTGCTGAAATGAAAGCAGTGCAGGAAGACTTTATCAGCCGTTGGACCTCTGAGGTTGTTCAGTAGGGGGCGATCAGCTGATGAGTTTTAAGACTGCGCCATATCGCCCTGAACTGCCCGCAGCGCTCCTAATAGCACCTTTCATCGTCTTGATGCTGGTGTTAATGGGTTATCCGCTAGGTATTTTAGCCTTGCAGAGTCTCACAACCGAATCAGGCACGCTCTCGCTGACAAACTATCTTTCGATTGTTCTGTCCGGGCGATATGTGGAAGCCTTTTTCAACACAGCGCTCATTGCTGTTGTTTCTACGCTGCTTGCGCTAGCAATTTGTACGCCAGCCGCGATTTACATCGAACGGGGCCGGGGGTGGGGGCGTAAAGTGCTCGCTGTGCTGCTCACCATTCCGCTTAGCCTGCCAGGCATTGTGATTGGCTTTTTTATTATTCTCAATTTTGGCATGACGGGCGTCGTGCCTCAAAGCATTGAGACAATTGTTGGTCAGCGCTATCTCGCATTCGCCTACACCTTTTGGGGAATGCTTCTAGGTTACCTGTACTTTCAAATTCCTAGAGTCGTTTTAGTTCTTAGAGGCGCAGCGGCAGGGTTATCTGATGATGTCATTGCAGTCGCTAGAACGCTGGGCACGCCTACCTGGCGGCTCTACACCGACATTATCTTACCAGCGCTGCGCCCAACGTTAATTAGTGCTGCTAGCTTGAGCTTGGCAACTGCGTTTGGCGCATTTGGCACGGCGGCAACCCTCAGCCGCGGCTATCGCGTTGTGCCCTTAGAAATTGCAACAGCTTTTACTGAGAGCTTTCAACCGGAGCTTGCGGCCAGCATGAGTTTGCTACTCGCGCTGACGACCACCTCGCTGCTGATCGGTGTGGGTAGCTTAGCAGATTAGGAGAAAAGCAGATGTCAAAGAAAGTGTCCTCTGAAGACCTCTCAACAGTGTCCTCAAAAGACCCCGTAGAACAGGTGGGCAAGGTGTTTGCCTTTACCAGTGCTGTTATCTGTTTAATACCTATTCCGCTGCTGTTTGCGGTTGCCACGACGAGCGTGTGGCAGCAGGGTTGGTGGAGTGGTGGGTTTACACTCAAGTGGCTCCAGGAAGGCTGGGCGACGCTGAGCCCGCAGGTTTGGTTTAGCCTGCGATTGGCTGCTCGGGTTGTTTTGCTCGATATGCTCATTGGCTTACCCACGGCATGGGCACTCGCTCGCCGTGAGTTTCTAGGAAGACGGCTGATTAGTTCGCTAACCATGCTGCCGATTGCGATTCCGGGCGTTGCGCTAGCGCTCGCACTTATTTTGGCCTATCCAGGGTTCAAAGCAAATGGTCAGCTGCTGTTGGCAGGCCACGTACTGTATACGTTGCCTTTTCTTGTGGGTGCGATCGCACCTGCGCTTAGCCAGCCCACTCTCACCGACCTGGAAGAGGTCGCAGCGACCTTGGGCTCTAATCGGTTCCAACAGATTGCCTTCGTTACGCTCCCGCAAATAAAAGGTGCTCTGCTAGCCGCAACGATTATGGTTATCACGCTGTCGATGGGAGAATTTAATATCTCGTTTTTTCTGTTTACACCCCTGGATAAAACGCTACCGGTTGATCTCTATTCGTCTTACCTCACGGGTCGATTGGAAGTTGCCGCGGCAAATACAGTTTGGTTTCTGCTATTCGTAATTCCGGCTTCCATTGGAATAGAAAGTTTGGGTGGCGCGAAAGTAGGCCAGGCCTAACTATATAAACAAAGGAGACTCTTCGTTGACCTATCAGAACACAGCAATAATGTCTCGTCAGGATGCAGGCGCTCTACGATTTGAGAAGGTGAGCTATACCTACGCCAATGCGAAAACAGCGGCGATCGCGCAAGTTAGCTTCACGGCTAATCCAGGAGACTTAGTCGTTGTCGTCGGTCCTTCTGGCTGTGGCAAATCCACGCTTCTTAAAACCGTCTCAGGGCTGATAGAACCTAACCATGGGAGCATTCTCATAGACGGAAAAGACGTTGTCGGCAAGCCACCTCAGCGACGAAATATTGGCTGGGTGCCGCAGAGCTATGCTCTGTTCGACCATCTTAGCGTGACGCAAAACATTACGTTTGGACTGCGAATGCAGGGGATGTCTACAGTGCAACAAAAGAGACGAGCACAAGAGATGCTGTCGCTCTGTCAGATCGCTGAGCTGGCAGAGCGGTCGGTGCGATCGCTCTCAGGTGGTCAGCGGCAGCGAGTGGCGATCGCTAGAGCACTGGCCGTTCAGCCCAGGGTCTTACTGCTCGACGAACCGCTGGCTGCCCTCGACCCTCAGCTTCGCGCTGCCCTACGCACAGAGCTGGTCAAGATGGTTCGCAAAAGCGGCGCGACCACCCTATTTGTTACCCACGATCAGGCAGAAGCTCTGGCAATTGCCGACCATATTGCCGTATTGCGCGATGGCTGCCTGGAGCAATACGGCACCCCAGAAGACCTATGGCATTATCCGCAGAACGCCTTCGTAGCAGAATTTTTGAGTAACGCGAAGGTCGTTGAATGTCGGCTCAAAGGCGTAGGCGAACAGGGGTATGAAGTCGAAATTGTTCCAGGACTCACTGCTAACATCCGCCCGGACAAGCTATCATCTGCACTGGCAGATTACTCCGTATCAAATATCGCTCTGCATCCGGAAGATATTGAGATAGATGCTGATTCAAGGGTTCGAGCAGTTGCAGATAGCTGTGAGTACGCTGGTGGGCAGTACCTTATTGGCGCGCAAATTCTAGACGGACCGACGCTCTCATTCTTCTCGCCTCGCGCTGTAGACGCAGGGACAGCCGTTCCGATTCGGGTATCGGGTTCAGCCAACCTTTCTATTGTCACCACCTAACTATCACCTAACTATCACCTGAAAAGTTATTTCAACGTATCTGAGCATGCATCCGTCACTTAACAGCAGTCAAAATGGTCCTGGTAGGCGCTGGCCAAAGAGTGGCGCAAACTGGCCACAGGTGCCGGTGTTGCATTCTCAGGAAACCGAAAATCTGCCTGCGCATGACCGGATATATAGCTCACTGCGTAAAATGATCTTGTACAACGAGATTCAGCCTGGTAGCTGGCTACGCCAAACAGAGGTTTCGGAGCAGTTTCAAGTCAGTCGAACACCAATTAGAGAGGCCTTTCGTTCACTTTCCCAAGAGGGACTTGTAGAAATTGTGCCTAATCATGGTGTGCAGGTCAGCGCACTCTCTGTAGAAGAATTTGAAGAAATCTACGCGCTGAGAAAAGGTATTGAAGGGCTTGCCGCAAGGCTGGTTGCGCAGCAGATAAGTGCTGAGCAAGTATCAGCATTAGAAGCCAAGTTGGCTGCGCTTGAGGGGTTTGTAGATAGTGCTGAGCTAAGAGAATACCTGAGATATGAATGGCAGTTTCGGGTGGATTGCTACAGTTTGCTCGGGCGCGATCGCCTGCTAGCGCGTATCTTATTTTTACGAGAACATTCTGAGCGATACATCTATCTCGCCTATGGCGCAAAGACAAAAGTCGCTGAATCATTTGACTTTCATCGTCGGTTGCTGGGAGCCATTCAACGCAGGAACGGCGATCGCGCAGAAGTCATCAACCAAGAGGCACTAGAATGGACGCTAAACAATGCGACGCCTATTGTGATAGATATCGTTAACCAGAGTTTAGATTAAATTGAGTTAAAAGGCAGATGCGCGTATTGTTTTTTGGTGACGTTGTTGGGGAAAACGCAGTCGATCAGCTTGCGATAGATATTCCTCGCTGGAAAAAAGAGAACCGGGTAGATCTTGCTATTGTCAATATTGAAAATTCAGTAGTTAGTCATCCTAATTCGCCGGAGTGTGGGTTTGGGGTCTCTCTTGCCGTTGTCAATAGATTGACCGCAGCAGGCGTAGATGTTTTGACCGGAGGCAATCACTCTTGGGACGCGCCCTCCTGTGAAACAGTGATGAGTCATCCCCAGGTAGTTCGACCTGCAAATGTTGTTGATGACTTACCTGGCAGGGGTTGTCTGACGCTCCAGGTCAATGGTGACAGCGTGAATGTCATTAATCTTATGAGTGCTGGTGCCGCTGGCAACCGGTATCAAACGATTAGACCCTATGAATACTTCCAAACGCAGTCATTTGAGCCTGGGAGTATCACTATCGTAGATTTTCATGCGGGTATTCCTGTTGAGAAATACGTTTTAGCCTACGCACTTGATGGCCAGGTTGCAGCGGTAATGGGCACGCACACTCACGAACCTACCCTTAAGCTGCACCGCTTGCCCAAAGGTACCTATTTTGTGGCAGATGTAGGGATGAATGGACCTAGCGACGGCATTCTCGGTATGGGTGCTCAGCACTTTGTAAAAAAAGAACAACAGCAAGCGACGATTGATTTTCACCTAGCAAAAGGCCCACTTCAGCTAGGAGCTGTTTTGTTCGATACGGAGAAAGCCGAAATTCTGCGTCTACAGGACACGAATTGGTTATAGAGAACCATTCTTATTATGATATAGCCCTCTTGCTATGGGATAGCTATTGACTACACGTATATGAATTAGACTTGGGTAAATGGACTGCCAGAAATTCTGAGGTGAAAATAGCTATGCATATTTGATATTGATTCCCATCTGTAGTTAAATTTGTAGAAGTACTTTTATTGCCAAGGTCATGGGTATGTCTTTGTCTGAAGTCTTCGCGGCGGGAGGGGTTGTGATGTGGCCTCTACTGCTGTTCTCGCTATGTGCGATCGCGGTGACGATAGAGCGCGGTCTATTCTGGTTACGTGTCAAACGTCAAGAGCGCAAGGTGGTCAAAACCATTCTGCAAATATATCGGGCCGATCCGCCTGCGGTCTTCACAAAGCTAAAGCAAACGATAGACTTACCCATTTCGCGCATTTTTTTAGAAGCTCTAGAGTTAGAGAACGCTTCTCCAAATCAGTTCCGACTAGCACTGGAAAGTGCGGTGCAGGCCGAGCTACCGTTGCTGAAGCGCTTTAATACAGTGTTTGAAACGATTGTTGCGGTTGCGCCGTTACTAGGACTGTTGGGCACTATTCTTGGTCTGATTCGCTCGTTTGCTTCTCTGAACTTGGGCGGCTTAGATGGGAGTAATACTGGCTTGGTGACAGGCGGCATTAGTGAGGCACTGGTTTCGACGGCTGCCGGTATGATTTTGGCTATTTTTACGTTGTTATTTGCGAATTTATTTCGAGGTTTCTATAAGCGTGAGATTGCTTTGCTACAAGAATATGGCGGCCAGCTAGAGATATTGTACGAGTGGAATCACCAGTCAACCTATCAGCGGGGGATAGCATATGCGAGTAATCGATAGTCAGGCTGATGAACCGCTGACGATCAATATTTTGCCGATGATTGACGTGATTTTTGCAATCTTGGCGTTTTTTATCGTTTCGACTTTGTTTTTAACGCGGGCGGAGGGGTTTTCGGTGGATTTGCCGGAGGCCGCGTCTTCTGAGTCTCAGCAGGATGTTATGTTGACTGTGACGGTCGAAGAGACGGGTGATATTTCTATCGATAAGGAACCTGTCTCTCTAGAAGCGTTGACGAGAACTGTACAATTGAAAATCGGTGACAATACACCAGCCTTAGTGACTGTCCAGGCCGACGAAACTATCGACTATGGCCGGGTGATTGCAGTGATGGATCAATTGAGGGCAGTAGAGGGGGCCAGTTTGGGGATGGCGACACAACAACCTGCGCGCACGGAGGCATCACCATAAAAAACGTGGAGCAAAGCCTTCAATTAGTTTTTTCCTCAAGGTCTCGCAGTGCGATTTGGTTGGCTGGATTGGGCCTACTGCTGGCGCTGCTCTTAATATTTTCGCTTTCGTTGACGCAGGGGTCTGTGCAGCTGAGCGGACGAGAGTTTGCTCTGGCGCTGATGCAAAGGGGTGACCCGCGATATCAAACAATTGTGTGGGATTTGCGGTTGCCTAGGGTAATGGCCGCGATGGTTGTGGGGTCTGCGCTCGGGCTGTCGGGTGCTTTGCTGCAGGGGATGCTGCGCAATGGCCTGGCGAGTCCTTTTTTGTTGGGCATTTCGGCGGGATCTGGCCTAGCGGCGGTTGCCATTTTGGGATTGGGTATCTGGCAAGTTTGGTTGCCGCTGGGCGCCTGGCTCGGCGGAGTGGTGACGATTATTATGGTGTATTTATTAGCTCGAACGGGCACTGGCATTTCGGTTGAACGGCTTATTTTGGGTGGGGTGGCGCTGAGTTCGCTGTTCGGGGCTTTTCAGTCTATGCTGCTGTTACTTTCACCGGATGGTCAGGCGCAGGCGGCGCTGAGCTGGCTCATTGGCAGTTTGAATGGGCGGGGCTGGCAGGAGCTATCGGTAGTGGGGCCGAGTGTGCTGATTGCATTGTTTGCAGGCTGTTTGCTGGCCAGACAGTTGAATGTGTTGAGTTTGGGGGATGATTTGGCGGTGGGATTGGGGGCTTCTTTGATGCGATCGCGCATTCTTATTGGTGCGATCGCAACCTTACTAGCCGCAGGTGCTGTTAGCATTGCTGGGCTGGTAGGCTTTGTTGGATTGATTGTTCCCCATGGTGTTAGGTTGTTGGTCGGGACGGACTATCGATTGGTTTTGCCCTTTTCTGCCTTGGGGGGTGCTTTGGTACTCTCTACGGCTGACCTGTTGGCCCGACTTGGCCCCACAGAAGTGCCGGTAGGCATTGTGACAGCAGTGATGGGATCGCCCATTTTTATTTGGCTATTGTATCGTCGTAACGCTGTCGTAAGCGGGGTGTAGCAGGTGCCCATACAGGCTCAGCAGCTTTCAGGCGGCTACGCGGATAAAAGAATTGTTGACGCAGTTAACCTGACGCTAGAAAAGGGTGAATGGTTGAGCTTGGTGGGTGCTAACGGGTCTGGAAAATCTACATTGTTGCGGTTGCTCAGCAGAATTTTGCCGGTTCAAACCGGTGCGGTGTTGCTCGATAGCAAAGATATTCACTCGCTGACGCCAGGTGAGGTTGCCAGACAGCTGGCAATTTTGCCGCAGCAGCAAATTTTGCCACCGGGGCTAACGGTGTACCAGCTGGTGAGCTTAGGGCGGACGCCCCATCAACCCTGGTGGCAGTGGGAGCTTGATGAAGAAAGTAAAGCCAGCGTTGAACAGGCGATGGCATGGACTGATGTGGCGAAGTATCGGGCTCGCGTAGTGTCAGAACTTTCTGGTGGTGAAAGGCAGAGGGCTTTCTTAGCACTGGCGCTGGCTCAAAACCCTCAGGTGCTGTTACTGGATGAGCCAACCACCTTTTTGGATGTGCATTTTCAGCTGCAGTTGTTGGAACTGCTAAAGCAGTTGAACCGGCAACAGAACCTGTCCATTATTACGGTGTTGCACGATATTAATTTGGCAAGTCGGTACAGCGATCGCATCGCTTGTTTGCGTCAGGGAAAGCTGTGGACGGTCGGCGAGACTAACACCGTTTTGACGCCGGAGATGATGCAAGCCGTATTCGCGATTAACGCCACCATCTTAAAGACACCTGTGGGATTACAAATTTGTCCGCTGTCTGCTTATTGAGATCTACTCTCATGTAGTGTATTGTGTTTTAAAGGGTGATATTTCATAGAACTAGGTAGGCTCAATTCTCTACGAGACGGGTTTCGCCTACATTTAATGTTCGATTTTCGTATGTCAAAATCTGGTATGACTTAAGGAAAAAAGATTAAATAACATCCACTTTTGCATGTCGGTTGGTTTTGGCTTCGACTACGCTCAGCCATCGGCAGTTGTCGAAACCGCGCCCTGAGCGTAGTCGAAGGGCAGCTGGAGTAGTTGAGCGATTTATTTAATCTTCGTTCCTAAGCACATCAGACTATACGCTGGTGCGTTTAGCTAGCCTGCCTAGTTAGCCCCACAGCTAATATATCCAACTATTACGACACGGCTTTCATCCATGACTCCTCGCTACTTATTAAGAATAATTCTCTTTATGGTTTCCTTGTTGGGCTGGGTGTTCATTCCGCCTAGTATCGCTAGGGCAAGTACTGCTGAGTCGGGCTTACTAAGTCAGGAGCTGACGAGTGATATGCTCTCCTCCGAGGCGAGACAGCTCACCTTCGACCCAAAAGCATCAGAAAGGTTTGAAAAAACAAAGCCACCCCATTCTAGGCATCTATTTGAATCTGTTAATGTTGAATCTGTTAATGTGCCCGGTTCGACGGCGGAGTACTCCCAAGAAAGAATTGTTCAAGTAGAAACAGTCGGTGTTCCTTCGTCAGAAATCGCGCAAACTCAGGACGATGAGGGCACGCGCATTCGAATTAATGTCACAGGTACGCGTACGCCCAGACCTATTCAAATTACGCCAGCGAATGTCACTGTGATTGAGGCTGATGATATTGATATACAGCGTATCTTTAACCTTGAAGACCTGATCCGATATGAGCCGGGTGTTTCGGTGCAGAACAACCTACAGTTTGGCGCACAGGGGTTCAATATTCGAGGTATTGACGGAAACAGAGTGTTGATACAAGTAGACGGTATTCGGTTGCCATCTGCCTTTCAGTCTGGTAGTCCGTCGGTGGTGGGGCAGGGTTTTAATGTGGGTCGAGACTATTTTGACTTGGAGATTTTGCGGACGGCAGAAATTATCCGCGGCCCGGCTTCTACGCTGTATGGCAGCGATGCGTTGGGCGGCGCGGTTAGCTACTTTACGTTGGACCCAAGCAGTCTGCTAGATGCGGCTGGTTCTGATTTTGCCACTGCCGTTTCTAGCAATTTCAACAGTGAAAATAGCGGCTTTGTCAGCACGGGCGTGCAGGCGAGTCGGTTTGGTCCTTTAGATGCTCTGCTGGCCTATACCCGGCGAGATAGCTCCGAATCGGCAAATATAGAAGACGATCAGGAGAATAATCGCAACAATATTTTAGGTCGGTTTATCTATCGGTTAAGCGATGAGAGTGCTCTGGACTTCACTGCGGAATATTTTGACAATACTGCTGATACAACAACGTCTGAAGAAAATTTGCCGCTGATTTCTAGTACGACGACTGGTTTTTCAGAAGAGATTAATACAGAGCGATCGCGCTTTAGCCTGGCCTACAGATATGAAAATGAAGACCGGGCGTCATTCTTAAACTTTGGACAGGCCCGGCTATATTTTCAGGACTCTAGCACCACTGAAAATAACGAGCGAACCTTTCTGCCGTTCGACTTTCAGACGATGCAAGTGGGGTCGCCAGCACTACGAGTCAGCGAAAACCGCTTTACCGATAGGGTATTTGGCTCTGACGTGCAGCTGCGTAGCGACTTTGACTGGGGCAACACCGCGCATCAGCTGACCTACGGCGTAGATGTGTCGACTACGTTTAATGCTAGGCCGCGCGATCGCACACAGATCGACTTAGCGACGGGTGCCCAGACCCAAACCGCAATCCCCGACAACTTCCCAACAAAAGACTTTCCAGATTCCAATACCTTTCGGGTTGGCGTGTATCTACAAGATGAGATTGAAATTCCGGCTGCTCGCCTCAGCATTATTCCAGGCTTGCGTTATGACTATTACAGCCTGAGCGTGGATTCTGATGAAGACTTTGAGCGAAACGGTGCGATCGCTGCCGAATTTAGCGACGGTGCTCTGTCTCCAAACTTGTCGATAGTGTATCAGCCTGCTGATGAAATTAGCCTGTATGGGCGCTACTCCCGTGGCTTTCGCGCACCGCTATACAACGAGGTGAATAGTGGATTTACGAATCAAATTTTTGGCTACCGGACGCTGCCAAATCCAGACTTGGAGGCAGAAACCAGCAACAGCTTTGAGCTGGGGTTGAGAGGTGCCTACCCTCAATTTGACTTTGGCCTAACCGCTTTTTACAACCGCTACGATGATTTTATTGATTTTCAGCTAGTTGATACTGAGCAGGTCAACGGGCGACCCTTCTCTGTTTTTCAGAATGTGAATATTGACAATGCGGAGACCTACGGCGTAGAGGCAAACGCAGAATACCGCTTTAGCCCTGACCCAGATGGATTTAGCCTGCTGGGGGCGCTGTCATGGACGCTGGGAAACAATCTGACTAGCGGTGAACCACTCTCTACCGTCGATCCGATTGAAGCTGTTTTGGGCTTTCGCTATCGTGGCCTAGAAGAGAGATGGGGCGCGGAGCTGATCACCACATTAGTGGGTAGGGCAAGGGGCGATGGATTTGAAGAAGAACCTGGGCAGGAGGCGTTTGTGCCAAGCGGGTTTTCGGTGATTGATTTGATTGGCTACTATCGCCTCAATTCTGATGTATCGTTTAACCTTGGCTTGTTTAATCTGCTCGATAGCGACTATGTGCGCTATTCGGATGTTCGCTTTCTAGATGCGAATGAGTCATTATTTGATCAACGACGCAATCGATTTGAACAGCCTGGATTTAACGTTAGTGCAGGTGTGAGCTGGCAGTTCTAAGCATGTTGAATGTTCCAAGCAGTCGTTATAGGTTTTGGATATGACTAAGAAAGTACGCGTGTTTTTGCGAATGGCTGCTGCGGTTGGCGGCTTTGCTTTGTTTGGCTGTGCGCCAACAGCTCAGCTGGAGAATGAGACAGTAGCCACACCGGCAGAAGTCACTGAAGACGCTAACTTGCCTGCTCAAGATGAAGCAGCGATCGCACCTGCTAATAGAGTTGTTGCCTTAACCTCTCTTAGCGCCGATCTCGCGGCTACGCTGGATGTAGATAAGCTCGTGGGCATTCCTGGCAGTCGGCTAGTTGTACAAGATTCTCGCTTCGCAGAGATTACGACCGTTAGCGAAGGCCGCACAGAGCCAGACTTAGAGAAAATTATCGACCTTCAGCCCGATTTGGTGATTGGTGCGAAAGGCTTTCATGACAAGGCGCTACAGCGTCTGAGCGATTTGGGTATTTCGGTGCTGACGGCTGACATCAATAGCTGGGAAAATCTTCGTAGCTTCACCACAACGCTGGCTACAGCACTAGAGGCGGATGCTGACCCACTTCTGGAAAGGTATGACGCTTGCCTATCTCAACCTCAGGCCGACAGTCCGTCGGCCCTAGTGTTGGTGAGCCGCCAACCCATTTTGGCGCCGAATAAAAATAGCTGGGCGGGTGATTTCCTGTCTCAGTTTAATGTTCAAAATCTCGCGGCTGATTTGCAAGGTGAAAGCGAGTTCGATGGCTATGTTACCCTTTCTGCTGAGAAGGTGATTGAGGCTGATCCAGATAGCATCATGGTTGTTGATACGGGAGAAGATTTGTTATCACAGCTGAAAGCAGAACCGTTTTGGAATCAGCTAAAAGCAACAAAAGAGGAAGCAGTCTTATCTTTTGACTATTTTGGGTTGGTGAATCCAGGGAGTTTGGCCAGCATTGAAGCAACTTGCGACCAGTTGAAGAACGAACTGTAATCTTGCATCTGCGATGAATGAGAAGACTGCTCAGTTGGTGAAGGGCCTGACTGAGCAGCTTAGGAAAAAAGATTAAATAACATCCACTTTTGCATGTCGGTTGGTTTTGGCTTCGACTACGCTCAGCCATCGGCAGTTGTCGAAACCGCGCCCTGAGCGTAGTCGAAGGGC
>JBCBFY010000088.1:0-20913 GCA_038527325.1 Cyanobacteria bacterium J06614_10 | reverse complement strand
GCTGAATTATCCGGCTGTAGAGAAAGTTCTTCGGCGGGCCTATAAATTAGATTGCGCTGCCTCATGCGCAAAAACAAGCAGGTTGAGAGGTAGAGAAGCGAAAACGTTGCGATCGCAGCAATTGCAAACCGTTTCCCTCTGGGTAACTTGCGTCTTAACATTGACTGGCCCGAGATAGATAAAAACAGACGAAAACGCAACCTGCTTTATTCTACTCACACGTCTACATAGAAGAAATCGCCATTTCCAACAAGTCAGACTGTATCCAGCTATCTAAAGCAATCTCGCCAATCGCTTCATTTCCGGCGATGCTAGAGAGCTGATGAATATGCTCAGCAATCCAGTCAGTGCGAATGCGCGTTTCTGGAAAGAACAGCCCTACAGCACCTGAGCGCTGATAGCCTAGCGTTTTGGCAACAATTTCGGGCGCTAGCCCCACCCAGTTACTCACCAGAGACAGCGCACTTGGCGTACTCTCGTACCAATATTGTGCCGCAATCAACGCCTTGAGATAGGCAATCACAATATCGGCATGTTCATCGGCAAAGGCTTCTCTGACTACTACGCCATGAAACGTGGGCAGCTGCTCTACATCGGTCTGGTGTAGCAAGCGCCGAAACTGCCCTTTGTGGCTGGCAATATCGTGCAGCGGAGCGAAGTAGGCATAGCCATCGGCCTGCGGATTACGTGGCGTCAGGCTGTGGATGTTGAGATTATTGATAGAGGTGAGGGTGACCTCGGGTAGCAGATTCACCCGTGAAAGTGTCCGCATAATCATGCCGTGAGCCGCAGAGGCAAATGGGACAGCAATCACCCGGCTGCGCAAATCATCCAAATTGTTTAGCGGAGAGCGGTGCGGCACAATTACCGTATTGCCTGCGCCATCAAGATTGCTTGCCACAAAGCTGACCAGTCTGGTTTTGGCCAGCGTTGGCGTAGCGATGCCTTCCTCAGCCTGAGGCGTAACTCCATTGCCTGCAGCCATCCCACTCAATAGCAGCGGATAGTCCCCCAAAATGCCTATGTCTAAACGACCAACCTGAAGACCGTTCACAATAGGTGCGCCAGAGGTAAAATCTCTCCACTGAATATCGTACTCGGTGTTTCCATAGCGTCCGTCGCGGGGCAAAAAGTGCTCTAGCAGACCTAACTGCTGGATAATCACACCTGCGGTCACTGTTTGAATGGTTTTGTTTTGCGTGCCCAAGGTGATGGTTAGGGTTTCTGACGGACTGGGCTGAGAGAAAGAAATACCAGAAGGCCTGAAGTAAATTGGCTGCGATCCGATTTCTGTTCCTAAAGGCTGACTTGCGGAAATCTGTTTTTCGGAAGGCTCAGACAGGTCACTGTTCTTCGATATTGTGCTTTTCTTTTTGCTCGCATCAGTATGGTTAGTACGCTTACGCATTAGCTGAACTAATCGGCTTGCAGGTGCTGAGAAGGCTTGCTTTTTAAGCTGACGTCCAGCCTTTTTCTCTTGCTTTGGGCTCAATGCAAACAGCTCTAACGACAGCGGAAATTCCTGTAAGGGGATTGCCGTCAACAGCTTTGCCCTGCGCTCCGTTTGAAATTGAAAGCTGGACGCAAAGCCCAAATAGTGCCCCTGGCAAATGAAAGTACTCATTAGGCTCGGCGACTGAACAACTTCATGATGAGAAAAGTCAGAGAGCTGCAGGCCCAATTCGCTAAGTCGCGAATCGAGTGCCAGGCGTTCAGGCGTGCCTAAAGCTGGGAATACCCAAGTCTCAGCTGTGAGGTTTTTGAGGCTGAGCCATTGCGCACTGGCCAAGCGATGATCTGCCGCAACAACTAGACAATATTGAAAGCTGTCAATCGACTCAGAAACGACCGTATCGAATTCATCTGAGGGTGTTTCTGAAAAGCCTATCTCTATCGTTTCTTCTATTAATGCCTGATAGATTTCCTGGGCCGACTCAAAGGGGTGACAGTGCAAATCAATGTCTGGATATTTTTGGCGATAGGCAAACAAAAACTTAGGTAACCAGCCATTCGCAATGCTTTCAGTACAGCCAATTTGAAGGCTGTTTAGTTTGCCTTGCTTAATCTCTTCAATTTCTCGAACGAGCCGATTCTCTAAGGCCAATAAAGTCGGGCCTGATTCTAACAAATATTCACCGACTGTTGTGAGCTTTATCTTACGGCCCAAGCGGTGAAACAAGTCGACTTCTAAGCTGGCTTCTAGTGACTTTATTTTGGCGCTGACAGCAGGCTGGGTTAGGTTCAGCGACTCTGCGGCTTCAGTGAAGCTGAGATGACGGGCAACCTCTAGAAAGACCCTGAGCTGGTAGATTTCCATAGGTGCGATCGCAAGCTCAAAAGCTGCATTTACAGTGCTTCAAACAAGTGCGTACAACAAAATCTAATTCACACAAATACAGCGACGAACAAAGCAATAATTTGACATTCAGGCGTTCCTTTTCTGTAGGCAAACGACACTTTCTCACAGTCTCGAAGCCCGCGACAAAACAGTTTTAGCAACGCCATCACGAGGTCTTATGAGTGTATAAAATAAATCAATCGATAAACTGTGCGTTCTGCTACAAACAACCTTGAGGCACTCCTTAGTTCTTCTTAGAATGATGACAATTGCAGACATACATGTCATCTAAGCTTGCCAGCCTATCGGCTTCTAGAACGAGGCTAACCAACGATTTCAGGCAAAGCCCAATACTGTTGTACCCAGATACATCGGAGAGGGCTTTTGCTCTAGCAATCAAAAGCACAAAAGCAATTGATGAATAGAAACTTAGATACATCCCGTTTATTACTGTGAGGAACTTGTGTGAACACCCAGCATCTGCAGACAGACTTTTTGGTAATTGGTGGTGGCACTGCCGGAACTATGGCGGGCATCAAAGCCAAGCAGGCTAATCCCGACGCAGACGTGTTGATTTTGGAGAAGGCAAACATTCGGCGCAGTGGTGCGATCGCAATGGGCATGGACGGCGTGAACACTGCAGTCATTCCCGGTAACTCCACCCCTGAGCAATATGTTAGAGAAATCACCATCGCCAACGACGGCATTTTGAACCAAAAATCGGTTTATCAGACCGGACGCTGGGGCCACGAAGTCATTCAAGAACTAGAGAGCTGGGGCGTCAAATTTCAAAAAGACCACGAAGGTAACTACGACCTCAAGCAGGTTCACCGGGTCGGCAAATATGTGCTTCCCATGCCAGAAGGCAAAGACCTCAAGAAAATTCTCACCCGCCAAGTAAAGCGCCACAAAGTCCGCGTCACTAACCGAGTCATGGCCACAAGAGTCATGGTCAAAGACGGTCGCGCTATTGGCGCCGTTGGCTTCGACGTACGCAAAGGAGACTTTGTCATCATCCAAGCCAAGGCCGTGGTTTTGTGCACAGGTGCCTGCGGACGCCTCGGCTTACCTGCCTCCGGCTACCTTTACGGCACCTACGAGAACCCCACCAACGCAGGCGATGGCTACTCCATGGCCTACCACGCCGGTGCCGAACTCACCAACATCGAATGCTTTCAGATCAATCCTCTCATAAAAGACTACAACGGCCCTGCCTGCGCCTACGTCGCCAGCCCCTTCGGCGCGTACACAGCCAATGCCGAAGGCAACCGCTTCATTAGCTGCGACTACTGGAGCGGGCAAATGATGCTCGAAACCTGGAAAGAGTTGAACTCTGGCAAAGGCCCTGTGCATCTCAAGATGTATCACCTCGACGACGACACCATCTCCGAAATCGAACGGGTGCTATGGGCCAACGAACGCCCTAGCCGTGGCCGCTTTCACGAAGGGCGCGGAGAGAATTACCGCACCCACGGTGTGGAAATGAACATTTCCGAAATTGGCCTATGCAGCGGTCATAGCGCTTCCGGCGTCTGGGTCAATGAAAAAGCAGAAACCACCATTCCTGGCCTGTATGCTGCTGGCGACATGGCCAGCGTGCCGCACAACTACATGATTGGCGCTTTTGTCTCTGGGCGACTGTCCGGCATTAACGCCATGGACTATGTGCAGGGGCTAGAGCATGTAGACCCTGATGAAGACTTTTTAGAAGCTGAAAAAGCCAGAATATACGCCCCATTAGATCGCCCCGATGGCATTCCGCACACTCAGGTGGAATACAAACTGCGGCGCTACGTGAACGACTACCTTCAGCCACCCAAGTCACCGACCAAAATGGACATTGGCCTAGCAGCCTTCGAGCGCTATCACAGCACCCTAGACAGGATGGGTGCCAGAGACCCTCACGAGCTGATGCGCTGCATGGAAGTTCACTTTATCCGCGACTGTGCCGAGATGGCTGCTAGAGCCTCCCTTTACAGAAAAGAGAGTCGCTGGGGGCTGTATCACTACCGGCTCGACTATCCCGAGAAAAACGACGAAGAGTGGTTCTGCCACGCCAACCTGAAAAAGAACGAATCTGGCGATATGGAAATGTTTAAGCGCCCAGTTGCCCCTTACATCGTAGACGTGAACTTGGAGAAGGAGGTTTACGACGTAGCGGTCAGGTAAGGCAGTAACAACTGCGTAAACCATTCTGTTATTCCCTCCCCACATCCCCACATACAACAACCCTCCTATGGCCCTAACGACCCAACGTGTAGATGTCCCCGTCATCGTAGACGAGTCTAAATGTCTGGAAAAATGCACTGCCTGCATTGAGGTCTGCCCTCTCGACGTGCTGGTCAAAAATCCAGAGACAGGCAAGGCCTACATGAAATACGACGAGTGCTGGTTTTGTCTGCCCTGCGAAAAGGAGTGCCCCACCAACGCCATCACTGTTCAGATTCCCTTTCTGTTGCGCTAGGAAAGACACCAGACTATGAGTAATCCTTCCATTGACTCAGCTGCAGACGCAGCCATTGACCCAGAAGTGGCGCAGTGGGTAGAGCTACTGCGATCGCCCGATCTCAACGACCGCTTAGTAGCCGCCAAATCCCTCCAGCACCTCGGCGATGAGGACGCTATCGATAGCCTCATCGCCGCGCTCAAAGACGACAGTCCGCTCGTCCAAGAGATTGCCGTCACCGCGCTATGGGAAATCGCTAACCCAGTCGCCATTCCCGCACTCCTATCGTGCCTTAGCTCAGCGCACACTGAAGCCGTTAGAACAGAATCACTCTCTGCGCTCAAGGAGCTAATCGCCCCGGATGATCTCCTCACCCTGCTCGATGCCATTCAGATAGAAGATGAACAGGTACAGCTCAACGTGCTGATCCTACTGCGCAAAATTCACGATGCTCAGGCGCTGCCCTACATTCTGCCCTTCTTTGAATCGGCGCAGCCGCAGCTGAGAGAAGCCGCTGTGGTAACCCTGCGCTACCTCAATCAGGTAGTTCGCTGCGAGCCCGCCCTCGTCCTCGCCAAAGATCCGGTAGAAGATGTTCGCCGCTCAGCCGTGCTGACCCTAGGGCACCTCAGCGACGCGGATGTGATTCCCCTCCTGTGCAGCACGCTGATTACCGATGAAGACTGGCAGGTTCGCCGAAATGCGGCCCAGGCGCTGGACCTGCACGCTACGCCGGTCGCCGCAACCACCCTTACCGATGCCCTGAACGACGACCACTGGCAGGTCCGCAAGTTTGCCGTGCGCGCCCTACAAAAAGTCGCCACCGACGCTGCCATTCCCAATCTCATCAAAGCTCTCTCGGATGAATATTCGGATGTGCGACGGGACGCGGCGATCGCACTTGGCAATCTGGGCAATCCAGACGTGCTTCCTGCCCTGCAGCAAACGCTAGACGACCCAGATAGAGACGTACAAATCTTTTCAGGCCGCGCCATCCAACAGATCAAAGACTCGCTAGCCGAACCCTCCAATGCCTAGCCATCCTTCCCCCTTCGAACGCCCGCAGTACACCCCACCTCAGCCAGCGGCAGAGAGCCCTACCGCTCTTGCCCGCAAGCAGGCCGTGATTCACTGCCTTAGGCAGGTCATCGCCCAGCCGGTGAACAACAACATCGTAGCCCTAGGCATGGTACGTAACCTGCGCGTGGTCGACAGCTACGTGTATCTGAAGCTGTATGTGGGTGCCCACCAGCTCGCGCTTAAGGAGCAAACCCAGCTTGCGCTAGGCGACCTGAGCTGGTGCCAAAAGGCGTACATTCAGCTGTGCACTATTCCAAAAGTCCGCACGACGCTGGCCGTGTCGAGTGGAAAAGGGGGCGTGGGCAAGTCGACGACGGCGGTGAACCTAGCGGCGGCCCTTACCCGGAGCGGAGCCAAGGTCGGGCTGCTAGATGCTGACATTTACGGGCCGAATGTGCCTCAGATGTTGGGCCTCGCACAGACGGATGTAGACGTTGTAGAAACGACAGCAGGTAAGCGGTTCAAACCCCTTAAGGCTCATGGCATTGAGGTGATGTCTGTCGGCCTGCTAGCTGAGCCCGACCATCCTCTCGCTTGGCGCGGGCCGGTGCTCCACAAAGTCATCACTCAGTTTATTCAAGAGGTCGATTGGGGCGAGCTAGACTACTTGCTGATCGATTTGCCACCGGGCACCGGCGATGCCCAAATTACAATTATTCAGGAGAGCCCAATCTGTGGGGTTGTCATGGTGACCACGCCGCAGCAGGTTGCCATTTCAGATGTGCGGCGTAGCATCCATATGTTTAGGCAGGTCGGCGTTCCCGTGTTGGGACTTGTGGAAAATATGAGCTATTTCATCTGTAAATGCTGTGGCGATCGCACGTCCATTTTTGGCGATGGCGGCGGTGAGCAAATTGCCCGAGAGCTAGCGATTCCGCTGCTGGGCCAAGTCCCTATCGACAGCAGCATTTGCCAAGGCGGCGACCAGGGCAAACCCCTTCCCCTCGCCGACGAGACAGCAGAGCTTTCGCGAGTGTTCGGTGCGATCGCGACCGGCCTCAATCAAACCTTTTGCCCCCACCTGCAGTCCACACTCGCCACGGCCTAATCAGCGATCGCTCAGCGTGTAGCTCAAAGACCAGTTCCTCGAATCCTGCAGCTGATGCCAAAATGCATCCACACAGCAGGCAACAGAAATAATCTGTAAAGCCGTTATCAAATTACCTCATCTGAGCCGAACCATTTCTCTTTTAGCTGCTGCAAATAGCCGCGCTCTTGCAGTGCCAAAATCTCTTGGTTCACGATTTCCAACGCGTCGTTGTTGTCTTCTGTGAAGGCGATGCCGTAGTCTTCCCGGGTGAGCGGGTCTGCTGCTAGTGAAAACTTTTTAGGATTGCGATTTGCCAAATACCTCAGCGTTGGGTAGTCGTGAACAACAGCCTCTACGTCGCCGCGCTCCAGTGCCTCTACCACCGAATCAAAGTCCTGATGCTCGGAGAGGTCTACTGGTTGCGATCGCACATAAGTCTCCGAGGTAGTGTTATTAATCACGCCGACTGGCGCACCTCGCAAGTCTTCAAACGTTAGGCTGCTAGCGGCCAGCTGATCGACGGTCAAAGACGCAATAAAGTACGAGACAATAAAAAAGCTCACACCCATCCAAACACAGGCGATGATGCGCCCCGGTAGCTTGACGGGGGTCACATCGCCGTAGCCAAAAGTCCCCAACGTCACGATCGCAAACCACAGCCCTTGGCCGATGCCATATACAGGGTTTTGTGAGAAGTGCTCATTGTGCTTATGTTCAAACAGCCAGATAGCCGCACCCACCACCGTACTCGTCGCAAACACTATCAGCAGCGGTTGCCATACCGTCCAGCTGAAAAAACGACTCAGTAAAGATTGAACAGGATTGGCGGCGGTAGCCTGCGTCATCAGCTGCAAACCCGAACGGAAGAAAGGATAGGAAAAGTCGAACCCTTTGGCTTCTCGCTCTGCAGTGATAGAGATACCTGCGATCGCAGCATCCACTTCCCCCTCAGTCAGGCCAGAAAGCATATCAGCAACAGATTGATAGCGCACCCACTCGGTCTGAATATTCAGGTCGCTAGCGATCTCCTCCCACAGCTCAATGCTGTAGCCGTAAGGCATCTTATTTTCTAAAAAAACAAATGGAAAAATCTCTTTGGTGCCCACTCTCAAGCGCTGTGGTTCAGATGTGTTTTGCACGAGGCGAATGGTTGGCTGCGCAGTGGGTGGCGCTGTAGATTGCGCGGTGGGCTGAGCAGCTGTCGCGACAACAACAGGATCATGGGCCTGGGCAACATTGGCCCACAGGGGTAGACAAAGCACAGTTAGAACTAAGCTACAGACAAACAGAGCCAAGCGTTTCATGGGAATTTTCGAGCTGTTATTAGAAGGGTTTTATCCTTAGAGAATTCAAGTGGTCCTATCTGTCATCAGGGCAACTTCCAGGTCGGTGACCCGAATCTCCGTCAGCTAGTATAAACTGGCACGCTGCTGTGTTTCTAGGGATTTACCGGCGCAGGAAGCCCAATTGCTTGCCCTGCCAGCCAGCTAGTTGTCCAAGCGCTCTGAAAGTTGAAGCCACCGGTCACCCCATCAATGTCTAAAATTTCTCCTGAAAAGTACAGCCCTGGGACCAGACGGCTCTCCATCGTCTTGAAGTCAACCTCTTTGAGCGAGACGCCACCACAGGTGACAAATTCATCTTTGAACACGCCTTTTCCAGCAATATCGAAGCTTCCTCTTGCGATGGTCTGTACCAGTCGGTTGAGCTGCTTTTTAGAAAGGCTAGCCCAAGTCTGCGAAGCATCCATAGCTAGCCGAGACAGGAGGTATTGCCAAAGCCTTTTGGAGAGGCCTGAGAAAGGACTGTGGGTAGCGATCGCTCTTTTTCCATGCTCTTGTTTTATCTGCTGTAGCCTCGCCGTTAGCTCCTCCTGCGACAGGTCCGGCAGCCAGTTCACCACCAGCTGCGCCTTGTAGTTGTGCTCGTGCAGCAAGCGCGCCCCCCAGGCAGATAGCTTCAGCACCGCAGGCCCGCTAAAACCCCAGTGAGTGATCAGCAGCGGACCGGTTTGGGTGAGGCCTTGGGCGGCTTGCTTGGCCCGGCGGCTGGTCATGCCCGCCAGCTTGAGCCGCACCGTGACCGGATTGACGGCAACGCCGCTGAGCTGGTGTAGCGGCTTATCGGCAACGTTGAAGGTAAATAGAGAGGGGACCGGTGGCGTCAGCGTATGGCCGAGGTTTCGGGCCATGCGGTGTCCTACCGGGCTGCTGCCTGTGGTCAGGAGTAGGCGATCGCACAGCACCGTATGCTCCGATCTGGTCATTAGCTCAAACCATTCTCCGTGCCATACCGCTCTGACGATGGGCGATCGCGTCTTCACCTGCACCCCTGCTTTTTCTGCTGCCCGGCTAAGGCAGGCAATCACCGTCGCCGAATCGTCTGTCACCGGAAACATCCGGCCATCTGACTCAGTTTTTAGCTTGACGCCCCGGCGGGTAAACCAGTCCACCGTATCTTTTGGCTGAAATCGGCTAAATGCACCCCGCAGCGCCTTGCCGCCCCGAGGGTAGCACTGCACCAGCTGAGCCGGGTCAAAGCAGTGATGGGTGACATTGCAGCGCCCGCCACCCGAAATTCGCACCTTGGCCAGTGGCTGCGAACCCGCTTCGTATAGCGTCACCCGATGATTGGGATGGGCAGAAGCCGCTGCGATCGCCCCAAAATATCCAGCCGCTCCACCGCCAACAACAGCAATATTTAGCCCCTGCCCGCCCATCCGATCAGTCCTTTCATGCTTAAAATTACCGTCGCCAAATGCTCTTTAAAAGCCGCGCAAATGTTTCTCAATGTCTCTCAATGATGTAACCCAATAAGGATAGATAGACTGACCCTATCCCGTATACTTTTATTAAGTAAGTTAACAACCCCCAAAATATTCATGGCCAGCAAAGACCAAATCAGACAGCACCTCGCCCAGAGCGCAACCATCAAGCTCAACGTTTCGGAGCCCACCAAAGGAGACGAAGCTAAGAAGCTAAAAATGATGGAGCACGTGAAAAAGAGCCTGAGCAAGAACACTGAAGCCTAGACGCCTGCGTTATCGGTTCCACACGCCCCCAACTCATAGAACCGATAGTTCACACCCGCTCTAATGATGCGACTCTGACGGCATCGCCGAGGTAGCGGCCCCTAGCTGCTCGGCGATGCCGTCTGTTTTAGCGGCCATGACAAAGTCATTGTGATGGAGGCCATTTATCGCATGGGTCCACCAGGTCACAGTGACCTTTCCCCACTCGGTGAGGAGGGCCGGATGGTGCCCCATCGACTCAGCCAGCGCCCCAACCCGATTGGTAAACTCCAGCGCCTGCTGAAAGTTGGCAAAGCGATATTGCCGCTGCACTTGAGAAATACCTGCCGGGGCAATCACGCGCCAGTCGGGTATCTGCTGGTGGTACTGGGCAATCTCTTCGGGGGTTGCTGGCGGCAGCGAGCCAGAACAGGGAATGCAGGTTTGGTTTACAAGTTTTTCTGACATGGCTGAGCGCACTGGTCCTAGCGCAAAGTGAGTAAAAGCAGACTGAGCGAAAGCAGACTGAGTAAGAGCAGACTGAGTAAGAGCAGACTGAGCGAAAGCAAAACGAACAGAGCCAAAACGAGCAAAGGCAATTTTTAGCCAAGCTGTATTTCGGCTATGGTAGCGGAGTCTCTTGCAGTCCCCAAGCGTCTCCCGTGAGCGAGCTGTCACCGCCTCCAATACAGTTTATCTTCGTCTTAGTAGAGCCTGGAGAAGCGGGTAATATCGGCGCGGCAGCTCGCGCGATGAACACAATGGGCTTCAGCGAACTGCGCCTCGTACGGCCACAGGCCGATCCCCTTAGCGGCATTGCCAAAGCCTTTGCCCACCGGTCAGAGTATGTGCTAGAGCAAGCAGCTGTATTTGAGACGCTGGCCGAGGCGATCGCAGATACCGACCTAGCCTGCGCCAGCACCGCCCGCCATCGCCTCGCCAAATACCACTACCTCTCCGTACGCGATTTGCCAGACACCCTACAGGCAAAAGAACCTACCCTGCGCCGCGTCGCCATCGTCTTTGGCAGCGAACGATCTGGCCTGAGCAACGCCGACCTCCAGCAGTGCGACCTGATCACCACCATCCCCCAAGTCAGCCTGCAGCCATCGCTCAACTTGGCCCAGGCCATCATGATCTACAGCTTCGTGCTGGCATCACCGCACACCCAGGTCCAGATCCAAGACCAGCGGATCAATACAGAAACTATGCCAACCGAACAATACGCCAGACTCAAAAGCTCCCTACAACAGCTGCTCAGCAAAATTGGACTGAGCGATCGCTATCAGACCTACGTGATGCAGGCACTCGCCAGACTTGGCTACGAAGATCTTTACCTCATCCAAAACATTCGCACCCTCATCGAGAGACAGTTGCCCTAGCTCTGGCGACCCGTAAACAGGCCATTTGCAGTTGCCGTGCCCATGAGCACAAAGCCGCAGCCCACCACCATTGCCGCCGTAATCGGTTCGCCTAAGGCGATCGCACCCCACAGCATGGCAAAAGCCGGAATCAGATAGGTGACCGTCAGCGCTCTAGTAGAGCCGATATTTTGAATCAGTCGAAAATAGAGGATGTAGGCTAGCGACGTCGAAAAAAGCGCCAGTGCAACGGCGGCCAGAATGATATTCCCCGAAGGCATCTGAGCAGGCACCGTAAAGGGCAGCAGGGGTAGGATAGCGAGCGCTGCACCAAGCTGACTTAGGGTAGTAATCGCAATGGGAGAGAGCCCGGCCAGCTGACGCTTGGCATAGGGCGCGGCGATCGCATACATCACTGCTGCGAATAGTCCCGCTGCGATCGCAGCCATCACCCCCGGCGTCATCGCCAGCGTTTGCCAGCCAATCAGCACTACAACGCCCACAAATCCTAGCGCTAGTCCAAACAATCGAGCCGCCGTCAGCTTCTCTTGAAACCAAATCGCTGCTACCACCATGCCAAACAGCGGCGTAGTGCCATTCAAAATAGACGTAAACCCAGCTGGCAGAGAAATAGAAGCAAATGCCAACAGCAAAAACGGCAGCGCAGAATTCACAACGCCTACTAAAAACAGAGGCCATAACCTCGCCCGCACTTTTGCCCACTCGTTTTCAGAGCGCTTGCTAAGCCGCAAACATACCGGTAGCAGCACGAGTCCAGCGGTCAGCACGCGGATCTCGATCAGCCAAACTGGCCCGAGCACGGGCGCAGCCACCCGCATAAACAAAAAAGAGCCGCCCCATAGCGCCGCTAGCAGCAGCAGTTCAGCGACATCTGAAAGTCTCATTATTGGTAGCCTCTGAAGTTGGCAAACAGACTATTCCAAGTCAACCCTCAATCGGTTCCACGCAGGCCGCCGTCTCATGACGGGGATTATTTACCGTTGTGCTCACTGGATGGGCGGCCATCGCTTCGGCATCGTAGGGGCGAAGCAGCTGCTGCAGTGGCTCGCGGGGCTGTTCGCCGGGCGCTAGCCACTGGTCGTAGTCCTGCGGATGAAGGATCACTGGCATCCGGTTGTGAATCGACCTCATGAGGTCGTTGGGCACTGTGGTCAAGATTGTGCAGCTCTCTAGGTAGCTGCCATCGCCGCTTTCCCAAGCCTCCCACAACCCTGCCATGCCAAACAAGGTGCGATCGCTCATCTGCATGTAGTAAGGCTGCTTTTTAGCCCCTGCTCTCTTCCACTCATAAAATCCATCGGCCACCACCAGACACCGACGCCGCTTGAACGCCGCCCGAAAAGAAGGCTTCTCAGCCGCCGTTTCTGAACGGGCATTGATCATCCGGCTACCGATCCCCGGATCTTTTGCCCAGGAAGGCACCAAGCCCCACTGAAAAATCCGATATTCCCGTTGCCCTGATTCCTCTGTAATCGCAGAAACTGGCTGAGTCGGGGCAATGTTGTAGCGGGGGGTAGGGGTAGGCGTGCTCTGCAGGCCGAAGGTGCGTGCGATCGCCTCACCTGATTTCGTTAGCGTATAGCGACCACACATCTGTTTCCTTCCATTAAGCAAAAACCACCACACTAACCCTAGCAATATCTAGAACTCATGACAGCGCCCCCGGAGAAGGAGTCCACGGGATCTTGCCTGGCAGTCATCTACAACCTTAGCCAGACAGTGATATTACCGATCAGCTACCGCAGTCAGCACACAAGAGATGTCATGAAAGCTGAAAATACATTCTCAACAATTTCATTCTGTATATTGCAATACGGTTTAGAACCCTGTAAAACATAAATAGAAATCAAATCGATTAAATTATTCAATTTTTTACTTTCTTTTATCTTTGCTAAGCTCTGCTCCGTCTGTAGCGCTAAGAACTGGCCAATCAAGAAGTCCCATCACAAGAAAGAACACAAGGGACTTTTGCCAACACTTCTACGCTAGACGCTGTGATGACAGGATACGTTTAACCGCACAAATTTGACCGCAAAAAGCACCTGAGTTCTACCTCCTGCCCCATTTACCCACCAGTCTAGGGCTGGCATTTTTATATGCTCACACTATCTGACAATTACGGGCTCGAACTTCACGCACAGCACAGCCTACGGAGCGCAGACTATCTTCAAATTGCGCAGCTAGCTAGCCACGAAGCCCCGCAATCAAACAACTCTCAAACGATATTCGAACAACTATCCACGTTTACTTTTGAACAGTTTTTTGGCTTCACCTGCCATCTGTTCATCACCACCGACTCCTCAGAAACCCGCGAGCAACTCTCTCTCATACTGCCAAGCTTTGGCAGCATTGCAGTACTTTCTCTCCTCAAGATTGCAAACCACTTTTATCCTTGCGAAGAGGTCAAAGCGTTAGCATTAAAAAGTCTGCAACACATGCCTAATCAGCCCTTAGCCGTTGGCATCGGTCGCATACTAGAAGGCGAAATTGCTGAAGAAATGCGGTCTGCTATTGCACACAGGCTCGTACAAATGCCCGTCCAACGACAAGAACAAATCCTACGCCTCCTCGCCGAGCAGCTCTCCTTAACTACCTGGGAAAAACTAGAAGCCGAACTCAGCCAGGGCCAATCCAACGGAAGCGATGTGGTAACCTTCGATCCCCACAACCGCCGCATCAAAATCCGCATTAAGAACAACGAAGAACAACCTGCAGAAATTGCCTGCTAAGAGGCAAACCCTAGGTTCGCTGATTCAATAGAAACGGGACTGGTGCGATTCGAACGCACGACCTAGCGCTTAGGAGGCGCTTGCTCTATCCATCTGAGCCACAGCCCCAAAAGTTAGTCACCTACCGCTGGGCGATTAGAGACTGACTACACAGAATAATATAGCAAGTGTCTTGCTGCATCAGTTATGACCATGCGCGAATGCGATCGCACCTCTGCTCTCTCACGATGCAACGACCCAGCGCTCATCCCAGGGTCCACCCCCAACTTCCAAGCCTGCTAAGTGACTGACAGCATCTAAAATTACACGCCCGTCTACAGACCACAGCTGAACCCGCAGCTCACCGTGTGTCGTATCGTGGCACAGCCATTTCAGACCATCTTGGGTAGGGACCCTTACCCGAGCCCCCGCATCAGCAGTGCGCCCCGTCACCACGACGCGATAGCGATAGTCCTGAGCGGTCAATTGCCAGTCCCCCCAGGGTGCAACCTCCCACGCAAACCGAGTTTTGTACGAGATAAACTCATACAGCTCCCCCTGGTAGTGAATGCCTATGAGCCCCACGTCTTCTTGCCAGGTCAAAACATCGCGCACGCCGCCTACGGCTGTGATGCTGAGCCCTGGATACTCAGGAAATGCATTGCACTGAAGCCAAAACCATTTCACTGGAAAGGCGCCACCCCAATTTTTTTCGGCGTAGGCAGGCGCTTGCTCAAACGCGTAATGCTGCCCGTACCAGCTCACCCATCCCGAGGCCCAACCATGGGACATCAGCACCTGCCAACCCGGTTCAAAAACGGGTAGATAAGACAGCCAGCCAGCCGTCGCTTGCGCGGTTGGCGTACCCCAAGCAGTCATTGGTTCGACCTGGTAATCCCACGCTGCGACAACCTCACCTCGTGGATCGAGCAATCGGCCCTGATGGTGACCTTCACCCACCTGATAGCCCTCTTGCACCTGCTGCGAGAAGGCCTCTGAGGTCAAATAACCCGGTCTTACCGCAGTCGCCGCCCGCCAATGCCCAAGCCCCAAACGATGGGGCCAGGCCCAAAACTGAGTGACATTTGGAAACGTCCGACAGTGGTAGGCTTCACCGGGGCCTAGTATCTGAGCAGCCCCACCGCTGTGATCGCCGCCGCCCGCCGGATCGTCGATGGAATACATAAAGGCAAAGGTCTCAGCGACCTGAGGCAGGGTCAGGCGAAAGTACCAGCCCTCAAAAAATCGATTGGTTTGGCCTCGCCAGTGGTAACCGCTATGTGGCCCATCAAGCGCCATTACTTTGCTTCAACCCAGCGGGGGACATAGCGCCAGGCCGTTTTTAAGGCATCTCGTCGCCACTGGTAGTCGGGCTGCTTTTCACCGACCAGCGCCCAAAACTTTTTTGAATGGTTCATGTGCACCGTATGGCACAGCTCATGCACCAAAACGTAGTGCACAAGCGGGCGCGGTAAAAAAAGCAGCTTGAAGTTCAAACTGATGTCTTTGTGGTTTGAGCAGCTAGCCCAGCGCGTCTTTTGCCCTCGCACTGAGATACGGTGACAGGGTAGGTCAAGCTCAAACCCTAGCTGCCGTAGCCAAGGGGCGAGGTCTCGCTGAGCGCGATGAGCTAGCCACTTTCTCAGGACAGCTTGGCAGGCAGGGAGATGGTCGGTATTGCCCTGAATGGTGAGATGCTGATTTCGCTTGGGGATGCAGCGAGTGCTATTGCCCAGCGTCGGTTGATAGGTGACCGACCAAGTTTCTATGGCTGGATCTATGCCAGGCGCAGGGCTAGCAGCCGGGTTGTCAACAATGTCAGAGCGCCAGCGAAAGAGAATCGTGTCGGGCTTTTCAACTTTCCACTCTTCGGGGGCTTCTTCGTGGTCCCGTAGCAGGCGCGATCGCGTTTTCAAAATCCAACTGCGTCGCTTCTCCAAAATCTCCGGCAGGCGGCTACGGTCAAAGCGAGGCGGCACCACCACTTCCACCTCACCCTCCACCGAGATCTTGATCGAAACGTGCTTGGCGCGCGAGCTTTCACGCACAGCATAGGACGGTAGCTGAGAGGCCGAAGCCGGAACCACTGGAGAGAGATTCGCCTGGTCAAACTCAGTTGTGGAAAATAGATCTAGCTGAGACATGGAGTTGATGTATCAAATGGCGGCGTTAGGAAAACCCCAACGGCTCTCCCTTACATTATCGCCGACAAAAGCATCAGCTGATCCTACAAAAACCAAAGAAAACAAGTGCAAGCTTATTCTCCCTTACTGCTCTGCTAAAAAGGCAAGATACCCTGCACTCATCTCTTCCACCGCTAGCTCATAGAACTGTTTGCCATGCTCAGGCGTAGCCAGATCAGGATTCGACCCCATCCGCCCATCCGTATAAAAGGTACGAAAATCCGTTGGATTATAAATGGAGCGCCCAGCAGGTGCAACTTGCGGTGAGAGGTCAGCCGTTTTGATTGCCTTAGGATAAACGAACTGAGTGAGCGCAACTTCACTCGGAGTCGCATGTGACCCTTCCTGGTCGCCGTAGAGCTTCGCTGCGAGTTCGCCAACCGCCTTTCCCTGATACCAATTGGCCAGCTTACAGCGCACGTTTTGAGCATTAGGAAGATTGGCATCTGCGATCGCCGCGTAGGTTTCCGAAAAAGCCGCCTTCATCGAAGCGACATTGCCGCCGTGTCCATTAATAAAGTAAAACCGCTCAAATCCGTGCTGTGCCAAAGGTTTTACATAGTCTTGAATCAGCGCAATCAGCGTACTGGGCCGTAGGCTAACGCTGCCCGGAAACGCCAAGTGATGCAGCGCCATGCCCACATTGATCGTCGGGCCGACCAGTGCACCTGTGGCTTCGCCCACACCTTTTGCAACCACTTCTGCGCAGATGGCATCCGTGCCAATGAGCCCGGTAGGGCCATGCTGCTCAGTAGACCCAATGGGGAAAATAATGCCGTGCGATCGCCCCAAATAATCTTCAATCTCAGGCCAGCTACACAAATGCAACAACATACCTTTCTCACCCGCAGCCCCAACGCCACGATTATAAATACTCACTCAGCGAAGCTAACCAACCTATCTGTCGTACCCAGTCAAAAGTCTTGCCCTCAGTCTTAGGAATACTGGGCGTGGGAATACTGGTGTAGCTTCCTTCTCGACAACAAAATTCATGCTGCAAAGAAAAATTTACGCCCTAGCCACCGAAGGTTGCGAAATCCAAATCTTCTTACGAGATCAAAACAGGTGGATAAAATCAGCCACCGTCCACACCATAGACCAAGACCTCGTCATCCTGCGCTACAGAACCGAAAACAACGGTGAAATCAGCACTTGGGAAGAAATGGTCCGAGTAGATAGTATCGGTGCGATCAGTCGCAAGCTCCCCGATCACGCTCATCTAGCAACCAGCCGAGTAAACCGCTCACCCGCAGCGTCAGCGCCCAACCCAGCCCCAGATCTTAGTCTGCAGTCACCAAATCAAACACCTGACCATCTACCAGTAAACGGGTAATGCCTTTCGCTTGCAAATATGGACGCGTCCGCGTAATCAAGCTCCCATCCGGCACCTTGATCACCCGCTGCTTATTGCGAGAAAAGCGCCGGGCTACCCGGTGATTGTCGAACACGGGCAGCGTGTTCGCTGTCTCTTCTGAACTGGGAATCTGTCCTAGGTCAGCAAATTCGCGCAGTGGCCGCGTGATCAGCTCAGCTCGCATATCGACCACTAAATAGCAAGGCTTCGGCAAAACTGCCTGCGCCAGAGGCATGATCTCCACAGCACTCTCTGGCTGCAGCTTTGGCTTAGGCAGCTCTACACCACCGTCGTCCGCCTCATCGTCCTCGTCCTCATCGTCCAAATCGTCGTCATCACCAAAGTCATCGCCTAGGGTTTCATCTAGCCCCAGCAAATCGTCGTCCTCATCCTCATCGTCATCCACGCTGAGAACAGGGCTCTCTGTGGCTTCAATTTCTTCTTCTGCATCTGCGGCAGTTTCTAGCAGCGGTAGCTGACCATCTTCCTCTTCTTTCCGGCGACTGCGCCGACGCCGACGCCGGGGCTTGTCCGTAGGCGCTTCTGCGGCTTGCTCAGCGGTGTCTTTATCAGCTTTTTTCAGCTTGGGAGGCGCGACGGTTTTAGTCGGGTTCTGAGCTTCATCAGTATCATCTGCTGCAGCAGTGTCTTTGGCTGCGATCGCACCATTACTCTTTGCCGAACGCTCTGCCGACTTACGTCGCTTTGCGCGCGATCGCTTAGGCGTATCAGACTTATCAGACCCAGCCATCCGCTTCTGCGCAATCAGCTCACTGTACTCCTCAGAAGGCAACGCATTTTTTAAGATGCGGCTCACCGTGCTGTTGCTCACCCCAAACCGCTCGGCTAAGGTCGAAGTCGTCTCACCAGGCTCCCTGTAGAGATCGATAATTTCGTTTTTATCCGAGTCAGATAGTTTACGAGGGGCCATGCTGCCTAGGGTCCGTCACAGTTGCTTCCCCAGTATGGCAGGTTTTCTGAAGAATAAACCTCTGAGGCACAAACCTCTACAGCCAGCTCCGGCGAGGTACCTGACGCTTGATTCGATCAGAAACGCCGTGCTCTACCGCCGCGCTCAACCCAAAGAAAAGCGCAGACAAAATCCAAAATATTTCCCAAAAGGCACCCTGACGATAGCTGCCCTGACCCACCTCATAAATCAAAAACATATCCGCCACATACAGACATAGCCCGGCCAAGGCCACCAGCTTCCAAGCTTCAGAATAGGTCCCCCCCCAAAAAGCCACTAGCAGCGCCACCGCAATCACCACCAAAACACAGTCACCCACCACATACAGCAGACCGATATGAGTCGTCAGTGGGCTTAGCCGCTGCTCAATCGTCGCGACCAGAGGCGGCACCCGGCGCTCAGCATTCACAACTGCCCCCGCCGCAACCCCCTTAGACTCTACGCGAATGGCCTCCACGCTAAACACACTGCCCGTCGTCGCCCCACCCTCAGCAGCGACCTCTCCCGCCAAGCTCGCGCTGCTCGGCGCCTGGAAGGCAATCCAGCTAGCCAGCACAATCCCCAACACGCCAGCCATCGAAATCCCCAACGTCTGAGGCAGATTCAGAGTAATGCGCCTCGGCAACACTGCCTGAAATAGGCCAATCGCCAAAAACAAATAGCTCACCGCGTAAAACACATCAGCCAATGCCACAGCTGCACTCACCCCCCAGAGGCTGCGCCACAAGATGACCGTTGTATCACCTAGCGCGTAGGCGACTAGGCCAACTGCGATCGCCTGCCACACCCCCCGCCCGCTCAAAATATCGGGATTCACCGCATTACGCCAGCACAGCGCCGCCGCTATCAAAAACGACCCCATCTTCAACAGGCTCACCAGGGTTGGAAACCAGTCTGCATTGCCACCGATAAATAAACTGACAAAAAAGCAGCAGACAGACAGCAGCGCCCAGCCACCGCACGCCCAGACGGCTTTTCTATCCGCCTGTAGCAGTCCCATCGCTGCGATCGCCTTGTCACTCACGTCCCAATCCCCGTCAAATAATGTGTAGATACAGCAGTAGCCACGTCACTCTCAGCAGGCCCAGCGAGCAAACCGCCCATGGCCAAACAAAGCAACGTGGTTAGCAAGTGCAGAGAAGCGCAGCCTTCTTTGAGTAGACTAAGCGCTCCCAATGCCAACATCAGCTATTGAGCTAGCCAGAGATTACCCAGCAGCGAAAGCTCCAACCAAGTCATAAACACGGCTTTATCGTTACCCGGTAATACATCCAACGCGGAAAGCGTACGCGGCGCAAACTTAGACCGCCCAAAAAACTTAACGCCCAGCCGATGCAGCTCCAGCAAAATCATGCTCAAATCATTCTCTTCCCATCGGGGCGGCACCTCCACCAGCGGATTCATCCGCAAAATCGCCCCGAAGCCCCCCGCATCCTGAATTGGCTTCACCGCAGTCATCTCCAGCCCAGCCCCAAACTTTTTCGCCTGTCTATCTCCCAAGAGCTGTTCTACATCTCCATACAGCGCCTGAACCATCAACACACAGGCCTTCGCGTAAGAGACAGGCGCCACCGGATTAAGCAATCCTTTATCGATTTTGACCAAGCGCCACAGGCTAAACCGATGGGGTTCTTCGAGCAACACACAGGCCTTCCCTTCGTTATCCGTCAGATCGCGCCAAGCCGCATGCGCCTCCGCCTCCTGCTGCGCATTAAAAACGCTAAGCAACCGAAAAGTCCGCTCCTGATAAGACAGGATCGGCACTTTTTTCGGTTGCTTAGGATGTTGAATACTCGTAATGTCAACATCAGCCGGGGTTAACACAAACATGAACGCGATCGCCCTCTGCGTTGAAATCCGCTCTGGCCACTCACTGACCGAAGCAATAAAGCTACGGCAATAGCGTACCCAAACCCCCAAAACTCAAACCAACTATTCTAGATACAACACCGACTTTTTCTTCCCAGAGCACCAACCTCCCGCCCACACCTATCAGTCAACAAATTAAAACAGACTGGGCAGTTGTGCGCTATCTTCGCTCTCGGGTTAGAATGGTGCAGCCAAAATATGGATCCTTAGCTCAGCTGGATAGAGCAACCGCCTTCTAAGCGGTCGGTCACAGGTTCGAATCCTGTAGGATCCGTCGATAAATCAAGGCTTGTAGCCCTTTATTCACAAGGATTGGACACAACGAGTTTGTTCGGTTGTGTCTATTTTTATCGGGACTTTTAGGGAAAAAGTGGGGAAGATTTAGGGAAGCCCTCAGTCGCGATTGAGGAGCCTACAGGCTGAAAAAAGAACATGAGAAGTCATGATGAGCAGCTACTTGCGGATGCAAATGCTCGATTAAAAGCTGCTAAGATCCGTGTAACTATCCGCTGCCGAGGTGAGGCGCTGTACCTTCGAGCTACC
>JBCBFY010000087.1:0-22413 GCA_038527325.1 Cyanobacteria bacterium J06614_10 | reverse complement strand
TAGCAGCCCACGGTTGTCTCTAAGAATTTTCAGCGCCCGCTGATGCGCTGATTCCACGATGCTTTTAACCTCTTCGTCAATGGCTTTAGCGGTTTCGTCACTCACTAAGCGGCGAGCGTTGGGCATTGCGCCATTGTCTAAGAAGTTGTTTTGCTTGCTGCGGTCGTAGGCGAGCGGGCCCAGCACTTCGCTCATGCCGTAGCTCGTCACCATCTGCTCGGCTACGTCGGTGGCTCGCTGCAGGTCGTTTGCCGCGCCAGTAGTAATTGAGCCGAAGACGACTTCTTCTGCAGAGCGACCGCCGAGCATGGTGGCAATCTGGCCCTTTAGCTCAGCTTCGTCTCGCAAGAAGCGGTCTTCTGTGGGTAGCTGCAGGGTGTAGCCTAGGGCCGCCATCCCCCTCGGGACGATGGAGATTTTTTCAACCTGGTCTGACCCTGGCATGGCCGCACCGACGATGGCATGGCCTACTTCGTGGTAAGCGACGATTTCTTTTTCTTTGTCGTTGAGCACGCGGCTACGCTTTTCGAGACCGGCCACGACGCGCTCAATGGCTTCTGCAAAATCAGCTTGGATGACGGACTCCCGGTGGTTGCGTGCGGCCAGTAGGGCAGCTTCGTTGACTAGGTTGGCCAAGTCTGCCCCTGCAAAGCCGGGTGTACGGGTTGCGATCGCAGCTAGATCCACCTCATCTGACAGCTTCACTTCCTGCGCGTGAATTTGCAAAATTGCCTTTCGCCCTTTGAGATCTGGACGGTCTACCAGCACCTGGCGGTCAAATCGACCGGGACGCAGCAGGGCTGGATCGAGCGTTTCAGGTCTATTCGTGGCAGCCAGCACAATGATTGTCGATTCACCTGCGTTGAAGCCGTCCATTTCGGCCAAGAGCTGGTTGAGCGTTTGCTCGCGCTCGTCGTTGCCACCATAGAAGCCACCCGAGGCCCGCGATTTACCAATGGCATCTAGCTCATCGATAAAGACAATGCAAGGGGCCTGCTTTTTGGCCTGCTCAAACAGGTCACGAACCCGGGAAGAGCCCACGCCTACAAACATCTCGATAAATTCGGAACCTGAGATGCTGAAGAACGGTACCCCTGCTTCTCCGGCGACTGCTTTGGCCAGCAGGGTTTTGCCCGTGCCAGGAGGGCCCACGAGCAGCACGCCCTTAGGAATGCGTGCGCCTAGCTCAGTAAACCGCTTGGAATTTTGCAGGAAGTCAACAATTTCAACCAGCTCAGTTTTGGCTTCGTCAACGCCTGCAACGTCTGTAAAGGTGGTTTTGGTCTCTTCGTCTTCAACGTAGATTTTGGCGCGGCTTTTGCCGATAGAGAAGACGCCGCCTTGGCCGCCCTGACCCCGCATTAGAAAAATGCGCCAGATACCCACAAAAATCAGCGGCGGAATCACCCAGCTCAGCAAGCTCCCAAACCACTGATTGCCCGCTGGTGGCGTCGCTGAAAACTCCACGCCGTTTTCCTGAAGCAGCGTTGGCAAGTTGAGATCAAAAACCGGATTGGTAGCATAGACCGGTCCGCCTTCTTCGAGCTGGTAGCGAATGGCCTTTTCACCGACTGAAGCGCTGGTAACTTGGTGCGCTTTTACCTGGCTAATAAAGGTGCTGTAGGGGATGGTCTCCTGCGGCTGTCCAAAAGATGGCGGCAGAAATGTACTGATAATTAGAACGGCACTGAGGATCAAAAAGATCCAGTTACTGGCTCGCCGAGTCTGAGGTTTTTTATCTTTTACAGGCATAGGGTTACGCGCTTCACTTGCTGCAGTTAGGTCTTTTTTCAATAGATGTATCGTAACAAGCGCATTCTTTGAGTGCGATCCCCACCATGGTGTAATTTCCGTAATCTTCCTGATATCCGTACGATCTGTTGTGACGTTTGTTTTAAGTGCTGCTGTTTCAGGTGCGGAACGGCTTGCATTCCAGTCGTTACAGCGGCTCAGAGATTGTACGTATTTTTGAACTAAAACGTAAAAATGGGCATGCTATGGCTATCCCAATCGAGTCATTTATGCTCACAAGGAATGGTACATGCATCGTTTGCTTCAGCGTCAAATCAAGCGTCATTTAGGTCAGCTCGAGAAAGTTCCTGACGGTTGGGAGGCCTTTATTGCGGCGGTGGATGGGGCCTATGAGCAGGCCGATAATGACCGCCACATGCTAGAGCAAATACTCAAAATGAACACTCGGGAAATGATGGCGCTCAACTCTCAGATGAGGGCGGCCATCCCCGATACCTTCTTGCGCCTCGACAAGCAGGCGAACATTCTAGATTACAAGCCGGGCAAGACGCAGAAGGATTACCTGTCTGCTGTGGATGTGGTGGGTAAGCCGCTCTCGGCGTTTTTGCCTGAAGCGGTGAGTCAAAAGTTTTCAGAAGCCATTGACAAGCTCGAAAAAACAGCGTCTTCCGAGGTCGGCATCTTCCATGAGCTGGTCTGTGAGGACGTCAATTATTACTACGAGGTTCGTCTTTTGCCTTTGCTGGAGACCCAGCTAGTTGCCATCGTGCGAGACATTACCGAGCGCAAGCAAGCAGAAGGTGCACTGCAGCGATCGCAACTGAAGCTGCGAGAAAAAACCCACCGGCTGGCCACTACCCTAGCTGACCTCAAAGACGCCCAGGCTCACCTCGTGCAGTCTGAAAAAATGTCTGGACTGGGTCAGCTTGTGGCCGGTATTGCCCACGAAATAAACAACCCGGTGAACTTCGTCAGTGGCAACATCGTCCACGTTCAAAACTATGTCAAAGAACTCGTCGACCTATTAGATCTCTATGCAGATTGTTATCCGACCCCAAAAGAAGAGATTCAAGAGCGGGTAGAGGACATTGATCTAGATTTTCTGCTAGAAGATTTGGAGAAAATTCAGACCTCCATGAAGCTGGGGGTGAACCGTATCAAAGAGATTGTTCTCTCGCTTAGAACTTTCTCTCGCCTAGATGAGGCCGAGATGAAAGAGATCGATATCCACGAGGGCATAGAGAGCACGCTACTCATTCTCAACCATCGACTTCAAATGACTGAGACCCTTTCCAGGGTTGAAGTAGAGAAAAATTACGGTTCGCTACCGGTCGTGTCTTGCTATGCCGGTGCGCTCAATCAGGTGTTTATGAACGTGGTGGCCAATGCGCTCGATGCCCTAGAGAGCGTGCGAAAGACCCCTGGCAAAACCCCACAAATTACCATTTCGACAGAGCCACTACCTAAAAACTACGTCGGCATTCGAATTGCCAACAATGGCCCGAATATTCCTTACTCCATTCGAGATAAGCTGTTTGATCCTTTTTTTACTACTAAGCCCATTGGTTCCGGTACGGGGTTAGGACTTTCTATCAGCTATCAGATTGTGGTCGATAGGCATGGCGGCAGAATGCGCTGCTACTCTTTGCCGGGGCAAAATACCGAGTTTTGCATTGAGATTCCGGTGGCTCAGTCTTAGTAACGGGCAGCTGCAGATCTAATAAATATCTGAAGAATTTGACTTATCGACTGATTTGGCGATCATGAACTATCAAAATCGATCTAGGGTTATATACTAATCTCCTTTTTAGTTCCTAATGCAGGCATCGGTACCTGCTGCTGCCCATGAAGCTCGCCTCCCGAATCAACAGGGTTACCCCCTCCATGACCCTGGCCATCTCTGCAAAAGCCAAGGCGATGAAAAAAGACGGGTTAGATGTGTGTAGCTTTAGTGCGGGTGAGCCCGATTTTGATACGCCCGCGCATATTCGAGCGGCTGCAAAAACAGCGCTAGATGAGGGTAAGACTCGGTATGGTCCGGCGTCGGGAGAGCTGCCGCTAAAAGAAGCGATCGCTCAAAAGCTCCAGCAGGACAATCGGCTGAGCTACGGTCCTCAAAACATCATGGTGACCAACGGCGGCAAGCACTCGCTGTACAACCTGGCCATGGCCCTGCTAGATCCAGGCGATGAAGTGATCATCCCTGCGCCCTACTGGGTGAGCTATCCAGAAATGGTCAAGCTGGCGGGCGCTACTCCCGTGATCGTAGAGACGACGGCCGCTACAAGCTACAAGATTACTCCCGAGCAGCTGAGAGCAGCGATTACGCCGAAGACGCAGCTATTTGTGCTCAATTCTCCCTCTAACCCTACAGGGATGCTGTACACCGCTGCCGAAATCCGGGCGCTGGCTGAGGTGATTGTAGAGGCCGACATTTGGGTGGTGTCGGACGAAATCTACGAAAAAATCATCTACGACGGCGCGGAGCATGTGAGCATTGGCAGCTTGAATGATGAGATATTCAAGCGCACCATTGTTAGTAATGGATTTGCTAAAGCCTACGCGATGACCGGCTGGCGGCTGGGCTATCTGGCCGCGCCCGAGCCGATTATCAAAGCGGTCAATACGCTGCAGAGTCACAGCACCTCTAATGTGTGTACGTTTGCGCAGTATGGTGCGATCGCTGCCCTCTCTGGCCCTCAAGACGACTTGGCCATGATGCGCCACGCATTTAGTGAGCGGCGCAAGGCCATCGTCAGCATAGTAAATAGCATTGATGGCCTCAGCTGCGTCGCCCCCCAAGGTGCCTTTTATGTGCTGATCAATATTGACCAGGTCGGCCTCGATTCGGTGACGTTTTGCAAAAAGCTGCTGGAAGAGAAGTATGTCGCTGCTATTCCAGGGGTTGCCTTCGGCGCGGAAGGGACGATGCGAGTGTCTTACGCCACCGACCTCGATACGATTGAGCGAGGCATGGAGCGACTCGACGGATTCGTCCAGTCGCACCGCCTGTGACCTCAATCTTTCGATGTCTATCTCGGTGCCTATGTCGTTTTTCTACCTTGATAGCCTATCTTGACTGCCTATCTTGACTGCCTATCTTGACTGGGTCTGGGGTTGATTGATCGGTGAGGGAATTCGCGGCTGGTTCGGGTCAATAGAGAGTGGGTCAGCGTGAGCTGTGCTGGGCTGAATGGCTTCTAGCGCTAGGCGCAGGGCTTGGGAGCGATCCATCAAGAAGCGCTCGGCTGGCACAATATCGAGCAGCCCAAGGCGCGTGAGTCGCTTGTAGGTTTGGCCCTTGGCCCCCACGATGTAGACGACGCGATCGCCATCGACGGCTTCTTGAATCGCATTTTCTAAAGAAAGCGAAGTGGTAACCCCCAAGTGAGGAACTTCGCTCAGGTCTAAAATGAGTGCCTTACAGCTTTGAACAGCTTCGCGCTCCCGTGCGATCGCCTTCGCCACCCCAAAGATCATTGGACCACTGAGCCTAAAGAGCAAAATCTGATCGTTTGCCCGCTCTAGGATGGCCTTATCTTCAGCGCTGAGGTCAATCGTGTCATCATCATCTGTAATTGCGGTGACGCCTTTATCTGAGCGCAGGTCGCTGAGCTTTTCAATCGTCAGAATATTGGCGACAAAGACACCAATACCCACAGCAATCACCAGGTCGACAAAGACGGTCAGAAAAATCACCCCGTACATGATGGCAGCCGACTTGTGGGAAATGTAGTGGGCTCGCTTCAAAAAGCCCCAATCGATAATATCGAGCCCCACCTTGATGATGATGCCTGCTAACACGGCCAGTGGAATCGGCTGCGTCAGGCGGCTAGCCCCTAAAACCACCACCAGCAAAATAACGGCTCGGAACAGGCCAGAGAGCGCAGTGGTTCCGCCTGCTTTGATATTCACCACTGTGCCCATGGTGGCACCGGCCCCTGGCAATCCGCCAAACAGGCCAGAGACGATGTTGCCAATGCCTTGACCGACCAGCTCTTTATTTGAGTCGTGCTCGGTGCGGGTAAGGCTGTCGGCTACCACCGATGTGAGCAAGGCGTCAATGCTGCCTAGCATACCTAGCACGCCCGCATCGATCAGCATGTTTCGCACTTGAGTGCCGGTGAAAAACGGCATGTTGAGTGTGGGCAAGGCCAGCGGAATTTCACCAATGCGCCGAATGTCGACATCTCCGAAGATCGTTAGCGACAGCACCGTGCCAATAATCATGGCCACCAGCTGGGGCGGAGCAAACTTCCGCAGGCCTTTCGGAAAGTAGACAATAATCAAAACGGTGAGCAGCGCCAGAATCATCTCGCTGGGCTGCACGTTGGCAATCAGCTCTGGTAGGTTTTGTAGCGTGCCAATGACGCCCCCTTTCGGGCTGGGCTGACCCAGCATCGGCCCAATCTGCAAGATGATGAGGATGAGGCCAATGCCAGACATAAACCCCGACACCACGTTGTAGGGCATGAGGGTGACATATTTGCCTAGCTTCAGGGCACCAATCACGATTTGGAAGACACCGGCCATCATCACGACGGTGAACGCCATGGCCATGCCATTTTCTGGGTCGGCGGCCATCAGGCTCGCGATGACGGCTGTAATCACCACGGTCATCGGTCCGGTAGGCTCCGAAATGAGGGTGGGCGTCCCTCCAAACAAGGCTGCAAAGAAGCCGACTAAGATTGCTCCATACAGGCCTGCTGTGGGCCCTGCACCCGAGGCAAATCCGAAGGCTAATGCCATAGGGAGAGCAATGACTGCTGCCGTTAGCCCTCCAAATAAGTCTCCACGTAGATTTCTGAAGTGAATCCGGTTCGTTATCTTGAAGGCTCTATTCATGGGTAGGCGGCTCTCAAAGCGATCGCTACCCCTAGTGTCTCATGATCTTAATAGTTTGTTACAGCAACATTAAGATATTTGAGGCAATATTTGTCAGTTCTTTGCACGTTCTCTCTACAGTTAGCTTTTTCTGTAGCCTTTTTGCCCTTTTCTGTTTCTCTTTTTATGGCGCTTTCTACTGCCAGCTCTAACGCCCTCTCATCAAACTGGTTCAACCGTCCTTCGACCCAAGTCGCGCCAGATTTGCTCGGCTGTCAGCTCGTGCGCAAGATTGGCGACGAGGTGATTCGCGGGAAAATTGTAGAAACAGAGGCCTATGAAGCCGGTGATCCGGCAATGTATGCCTACCAGCGCAAAACCCAGCGCAATGCGGCAGTCTTTGGCCCAGCTGGCATCATTTACATCTATCGCATCTACCGGCAGTATCACTGCTTCAATATCGTGACGGACCGGGAGGGCTTTGCCAGCACAATTTTGATTCGAGCGGTACATTTAGACCGCCGCCCTAGCTGGGTAACCCCCAAAAAAACACCCGCAGCCAACTCATTAGAAAAGCTGGCTGCGGGGCCGGGTAAGCTCTGTATTGCGCTGGCACTAGACGAATCTTTGAGGGGGCTACCTGCCAGCCCAGAGACGGGCATTTGGGTAGAGGCTAGGCAGCCCGGTAGCGAGACCTCTGTCAATGCATCTGAGGTGACTCAAACGACCCGTATTGGCCTATCAAGAGGGCAAGATATTCCTTGGCGGTGGTATCTCAAAGCATCACCTGCTGTGTCAAAGCGCTAGGGCTAGGGCTAGTTAGTTTATGTCGGACCAGAGGGTGCCTTCGTGGGGCACGACAACTTCAATGTCGCCACCCAAAACGCCAGAGGTTTGCTGAGCAGCGTGGGCCAGACTAGCGCGAACAACTGTGTAGCCCAAAATAAACGTTACGCCTGCGACCAGAATGCCTGCAATGGCTCTATCAGTACCTGTCGTCTGAGTGCTTGCTGACCGTGTAGAAGCGGAATAGCGCATAGAGGTAATCACCTATGTTGATGTAATTAGCTCTCTAATATTCTCAAATAATTTGGTAGCCGGGTATACCGTTTATATTTCTTGACCTATATTTATCTAATCGAAATAATTTGGCGGATACACCCTGAGCACTCATCTCAAGCATTAGTCTCTTAAGGTTAGTCTCTTAAGGTTAGTCTCTTAAGGGCTGAACGGTTCCAAGGGGCTCTACAACTTGCTCAACTTGCTCGCCCAGAGAGACCGGCAATCCCATTGTGTGAGAAACGATGCCGTGTGCCATACCTGCCACGAGCCCAAGGGTTGCAGGTAGTAGCAAAGAGGCCAAGTAGTTCATAGTTATCAAAAGCAAATCGACAGCTATAGCGTCTCAATTTCTAAAGTTTGCTTTTGTAACTCTCTTTACCATTTGCAACAAAAACGCATGAGCTATTGCGCTTTTGGCATGAAAGAAATGCAAAAAGCGGGTTTCGCATTGAGGACAGCGCTGAGCGCCCTGGCGAAGCCCGCTTGATGCATGCTGTTTGGTAAGTACCAGACTGGCAAATACTTGCTGTGCGGATTTTAGCTGCCGGATGTGACCGCGTCTAGCTTGCGCTTAAAGAGGTCGGTGAGGAAGGTGACTACCCGGCGCTTGCGCAGCTTGATGTTGGCATTGAGCGACATGCCTGAGCGGAGCGGCAGGAGCGTGCCATCAGCCGAAAATTCCTGTTGGTCTAGCAGGACTTCGGCTGGAAAGCGGTAGTAGGGAAAGATTTCGTCGGGTGGGAGGGCGTCGGTGGCAATGCTGGTCAAGGTGCCTTCCATATCGCCAAATTCGCTGAAGGAGTAGGCATCGATGCGGACGTCTACTTTTTGGCCGACTTTGACGAAGCCAATGTCTTGGTTGGAGATGAAGACTCTGGCCACGAGGGCGTCTTCTGGCACGATTTCCATCATCGGCTCGGTGGAGTTGGCTACGTAGCCGGGGCGGTTGGCCTTGAGGTTGAAGACGGTGCCGCCGACGGGGGCGGTGAGAGCCTGGTAGCGAATGTTTTGCTCAAGCTGGGCGAGCTGACTGTTGAGTTCGGCCAGCTGACGGTCATTTTCTAAAATTCGCTGGGTGATGGCGCTGTCGATGTCGGCGATGCGCTGATTATTGGCGGAGATCCGATCTTGTAGGGTCTCTTTTGATTCGAAGGAGGTGCGAGAAACTTCTTGGCGGGCCTGAGAAATTTGAAACGTAAGCCGGTCGATTTCTTGTTGCAGAGTGTTGACTTCTGTTTGCTTGTTGTTCACTTCCTGCTCTTGCTGCAGGTAAGACAGCTCGGCCACCGCCCCTTCTTCGTTGAGAACTCTGAGTCGGTTAAGAATTTCTTGGTTGGTTTCTAAGTCGCTTCTGGCATTACCCAGCTGTACGCGGGTCTGGCCTAGCTGCTCTTCTAGCTGTGAGGTCTGCAGTCGGTTGATGGTTTGCTGCGAATCGAGTCGGGATTCGGCAGTGCGTAGGCGGTCTAGCTGATCGCCCGAAAGACCGGCGGTGTCTCCATTGATTTGAGCGCGGTAGAGCTGGTTGCTGGCCAGTAGCTCGGCGCGATCGCGTCCCCGTTGAATCAGATCTGCAGAAACACCTTCAGGGGCGATCGCATCGACAGAGCCAGCCAGCTGAGCCCGGTAATAGTCATTCTCAGCGCGCAATCTCTGGGCGATTTCTTTGTTGGATTCTATCTGGGCTTCGGTGGCAGTTTCGTCGAGCGTTGCTACAACCTGCCCTTTTTCGACGGCCTCCCCCTCTTCGACCAAAACCTCTTCGACCACGCCACCCACCGGTGCCTGCACGACTTGCACGACGCCTTCTGGCTCTAGCTTGCCTTGAGCGGCAATGGTTTCTTCGACTTTTGCAATGCAGGCCCAGGCGACAGAGGCCGTCGTCACCGCCATGATTGCCAGGGCGATCGCCTTGGCCCAACCCGGTGACTGCCGCAGGATAACGGGCTGATCAAAAGAGGGCGGCACGTAGGCCTCTATCTGCGGCGTGCGGCCGTTGCCGTTGCCGTTGCCATTACCATTGCCATTCATGTGGCCATTGCCATTGACACTCATGGCACCGTTGCCATTGCCATTACTATTGGGGGCGCTGCCTGCAGCGTAAGAAGAGCGGTCAGAAGTACGTTTCATGGGTTTGGTAGTTATTCTCCCTGTTGCTCGTATAAGCAGTAGTAACGACCCCTGAGGGCCATGAGTTCTTGGTGGGTACCTAGCTCAACCACAGAGCCCTTATCCATTACCAGGATCCGGTCGGCCTGGCGAATGGTGCTCAGTCGGTGGGTGATAAAGAAAACGGTGCGACCCTGTGCCCACTGTTTGAGGTTGTAGCAAACCTGGGCCTCGGTATCGTAGTCGAGGGCGCTGGTGGCTTCGTCCAAAATTAGTAGGCGTGGATTTTGCAGGACGGTGCGAGCGATCGCAATGCGCTGACGCTGTCCCCCTGAGAGCGATGAGCCCCGCTCACCGACCCGTGAGTTGTAGCCGCCCGGCAAATTCATGATGAAGTCGTGGGCATTGGCAATCTTGGCCGCCTGAATGATGCTTTCGGTATCGGCTTGAGGATTGGTCAGGGCGATATTGTCCTGGATGCTGCCTTCGAAGAGCAGGCTGTCTTGGGGCACAATGCCTACCTGCTGACGCAGGGAGTACAGCTCGACTTTACGAATGTCGTAGTTGTCGATCAAGATGCGCCCAGATTCGGCGTTGTACAGTCGGGGTAGCAGCTTCATGAGCGTACTCTTGCCCGAGCCGCTCTGTCCGACGATGCCGATAAATTCACCTGCGTGAAATTCTAGGTTGATATTGACCAGCTGCAGCGGCCCAGAGGGTGCAAAGCGGAAAGACAGATTCTCGTAGCACACATCTCCCTTGATTTCGGGCATGGGGATTTGGGCCCGGTCTTCTTCTGCCTGCTCTTGCGGATGGTCGATGATGTCGCTTAGGCGCTCTAGAGACAGCGCGGTCTCTTGGAAGTTTTGCCAGAGCTGGGTTAGGCGCAGCAGCGGCTGGGTGACGTAGCCCGAGATGATGCGAAAGGCGATCAGTCCGCCCAGGGTCAGGTTGCCTTCGAGCACCAGGGAGGCACCGACCCACAGCACCAGCAGCCCCGACAGCTTGTTCAAAAAGCCACTGGCTGATCCTGCTGTCGTAGAAGTGAGAACGGTCTTGAAGCCATCGCTGACGTAGCGAGCGTACTTTTCTTGCCACTTCCAGCGAGTTTTCAGCTCCATGTTTTGAGCTTTTACCGTTTGGATGCCTGAGAGCGCTTCTACTAAGAAAGACTGAGTTTCGGCGTTGCGCTCAGCCTTGGCGCGCAGCTGACGGCGCACAATGGGCGAGACAAAGAAGGTCAGCGCCATAAACAGCGGGATGGTGGCCAAAGAAACAATGGTTAGCTTCACGCTGTAGATGAACATCACCAGGATGTAAATCACCGAGAACATGGCGTCCATCACCACCGTCAGCGCGGTGCCCGTGAGGAACTGACGGATATTCTCTAGCTCGTTTACACGGCTGGAGAGTTCGCCCACCGGGCGGCGGTCGAAGTAGCGAAGCGGCAGGCGCAGCAGGTGGTCAATAATTTCGGCACCGAGGGTCATGTCGATGCGGTTAGTAGTATCGACAAATAGATAGGTGCGCAGGCTAGTCAGGATGGCTTCGAAGATGGCCACCACCACCAGGAAGATGCCCAGCACATGCAGCGTATCGGGGCTGTTGCGGCTGATCACCCGGTCGATAATCACCTGCACCATCAGCGGATTGGCCAGGCCAAAGACCTGCACAAACAGCGAGGCGACTAGCACCAAACTCAGGACGCCCCGGTACTTTTTCAGGGAGGGAATAAACCAGCCGAGGCCAAACTTTTGCTGCGGCGTCTGCTCGGTGGTCTCGACCAGCAGAATTTCTCCCTCGGGTCCCCAAATTTCTTCAAAGGCTTGGGGGGAGTGGCGAACCAGCTTGTTCTCTTCGGGGACGCCCAGGACATATTCGTTTTGAGAGGTCTCGTAGACGACGGCGAACCCCTCTCGCCAGTTGATGATGGCCAGCTTGGGTAGGCGGGCGATTGCACTGGCCGGAACCTTGGCGAGCTGAGGCTTAAGCCCGACCAAATCTGCCACCGCGCCACAGGCCGTGAGCGAGAGATGGCCTAGCCGCTCGCGCTGGTTGTTGAGCACGCGCTGAACCACATCGCGCTTGAAGGGCATCCCCAAGTGCTGGGCAATCATGGCGAAGCAGGCGAGCGATGAGCCGACATCGCCCCGACCGCGCATGACCGGGTATTTAATCGCTTTGGCCCGCTCAGTCCCCGCTTCAACCAGGTTGGCATCAAAGGTGAGGTCCGGTGCGTAGGGCACGCTTGCAGCGGGGCGAATGTTCAGGGCCGCGCCGTTCTGGCCACCGTTCCGGTCACCGTTCTGGCTGCCATTCTGGCTATCTTTCTGGCTGCCGTTAGAACTTTGGTCTTGAACAGTGGCGGGAGCAGCGCCGTTGACGTCATTTTGAAGCGTCGTAGCCGTCGTGCGCTGGGTGGCCAGCTGGCGCATGTCGATGCCCACCAGCCGGGTGTTTTTCTGGCTGACAATGCGTCCGTCTAGCATCTCAGGCAGCAGCCAGCTACCTGCCGGATGGCTCGAAATGCTCTCTGAGCTGACAAACCACAGCCGGTTGGGGTCTGGGTTTTGTAAAGTGATGCTGCCAGCACGCAGGGTGATTGCTTGCGCGTCGGACTGTAGCTGGCGAGCGGTGCCAGAAAGGTCGGTAACGGTGCGAGCCTGGGTTTGGAAATACTGGCTTGCTAGGTCAAAGACTTCTGAGAGGTAGCAGGTATTGGTGACGGCTTGGGCAAAGGCCTCGTGCTGGCCGATGAGCTGCCGGACAATGTCGATGGGTAGGGTGATGGCTTCTATTTCAGAAGAGGCGATCGCACCTTCACAGGGCACGCCCCTCACCAGACTCGCCAACCCTAAAACTGCCTTGGGCTCTAGGAGTGAGAGCGTCATCGGCGCTTTCTTGTAGGGGTCGTAGCCCAGCAGTCTGCCGCGCCCCTGGGTGATCACAATGATCTGGTGGGGCATGGTCTCTCGGCGCAGTATGGGCTGACCGATGCGGTAGCGAAGCTGCTGAGCGCCCTGAGCGAGCTGCTCTAACGCTGTAGCTGGAAGCTGGTCAAAAGGATAGACCTCTCCAATGCCCTGGGCGAGTGAAACGTCGGTGTAAGTCATAGCAAGTTGGGGGCGGCTCGCATAGCACTAGAGCCATCAGTATGAGACATCAAGGTTAAGACTATGTTTTGGTAAAGTCCATTGTGATTTTCGGTAGATGTAAGGACACTTTCGATACCTTGGGTAAGTTTGTAAGCTTAGTAAGGTTTTTCGAATAGGCACGAAACCGCAGTGGGTTTGGCCTGCTCTTGCCTGACGAGGCGCTTGCTACCGCGTCATTTGGGTTGTTTTACCGCGTTTCTAACTGGCTGCCGCCTGCGTGTTATCGACGGATTTACGAGCCTGTGTGTTTCCGGGCGCTCGGACTTGCGTTTCCTGAAGCTTTTGGTTTAGCCACTCCTGAAACTTTTCGGTCAGTAGCCTTTGGCGCATCGTGTCGTTAAACTGAGCAGGCTCAAACTGCTCTAGACGCGCAATGACTAGCCATTCGCCAATTTGGGTGGGCGCCCACAGCTGACCGGGCTTACTGACGGTGAGCATCCGGCTCAAAATGGGATGGGGCACATTCAGCTCTACCGGCCCAATCAGACCACCCGTTTTAGACTCTTGCCCTTCTGAGTACTGACGTGCCAGTTCTGAAAAGGAGGCTCCGTCATCGTTTAGCCGGAAGTAAATTTCTTGGGCCAGGCTGGCGTTCTTGGTGCGAATGAGCGAGTAGCACACCCGGTCTAGCTGGGCCTTACGCTGCAGAAAGTAAGATTCGATCTGGGGTCCCCAGGTGTTTTCTTGAAAGGTCAGCAGCTTGTGCTCGCGGATGGCGGCCGTCATCATGTCTTGGGGCGATTGGTTTTGCTGCTGACACCAGGCCTGACGTTGCTCATCAGAGAACAAGCCGCGCTTGGCACAAAAGGCTTCGATGGCTTTTTGAGCGTCGACTTCGATTGTAGAAATGGCCTCATCTACAATCACCTCTTGAACAAGCTGGGGCAACAGCTGGTACTGTTTCAGCTTGGCTACAAGCTGAGGTCCACTCAGGACTCTCTGACCTATTTGAATAACCGGCTGAATAACTGGCGACATACCCTGGTTTTTGATATCAAGCACTTTTAATTAATCCCAAATCAACGTATCAACCCATCAAGGTCCATAGTTGCACACCCCATTCTCTATACATATACCGCTCACCCCATCCGCATAAAAGCTTTACCGAGCAGCCTTCAACAGCCACTACACAGCATTGAAGCCATTTATGCATCAAAGGTTGCCTAGAAGACATTACTTTCTCAGCGGCGGGCTTCGATTTTCTGCAAGGGGCAACGTGCCTCAAGCTACATTTGGGCAACCTAGAGCAACCAAGCGGTGAACCTGCCAAATAATCAACGGTATTATTGCTGATGATCGACTGACGGAGGGCCGTCAGTAGGATCGCTCAAACAGGTTTTTCACACTTTTTCATCGCGTGTTTGTGTATGTGCTTTTGCGTGGGTGCTTTCATTTGACCGCTTCGGCGTGTCGGCTTTCTTTCTCGCAGTTGGGCTTGTGGTTAAGCGATTTTTTCGGTTCTTTTTTAGCTGGCTGACCGCTTGGCCACGGCGCTTGAGCTTTGGGCGAGCACTGTGGCGCGGTCGGGCAAAAGGGGCTGGGCGCGATCGCACCTTCAATAACAGCGCTGAAGTGACTGTTGCAAATTCGATGGCGTCTCGTCGCAATCCCTCGGCCTCGAAGCGGAGCGGTCAGGAGGGTTCAAATGCACAAGATAATCGCATCATTTTTGCTCTGCCTAGGGATGAGGTTGTCAGCGCGCTGAATCAGACGCTTCGACAGTCTGGGCCGACGACGGATGCCAATGGCTACAGCGATCATCCCGACCTGATCAAGTCGCTGGCAGACTCGGCCTACTTGTGTGAATGTCAGGGGCGCTATGGGGAGGCTGAGCGGCTCTACAGACAGTCGTTGACGCTAAGCGTGCGCCGCTACGGGGATAGTCACTTCGCGCTGGTCACCGGTCTAGAAGACTTGGCCACCTTTTATCATAAGCAGGCGCGATACGCTGAGGCAGAACCCTTTTGTAGGCAGCTGCTTGAGGTGCGATCGCAGCATCAGCCCCCCTGTCATCCAGATATTGGTGAGGCTCTTTTTCTTCTGGCTGAGTCCTACCGGCATCAGTCACGCTGTAGCAAGGCAGAACCGCTGCTGCAAAAAGCGGTTGGTGTCTTTACAGAGGCCTGCGGCGCCGACAGTCCGCGCACTCAGGCGGTAAAGATTACCTGGATGCAGCTGATTTCTGAGATGATCGCAGCAGGAAAGTGCGACATCCCAAAAGAGCGACTAGAGGGACTCGATCTTGAGCGACTCAGCGAGGTCTGCAGCTGGGCAAAGCCCGACTGGCTTAACCCTGAAAGCGATGATACCTATAGCTGGGTGCTTTCTGGCTGGGGAAAAGAAAAACCGTAAGCTGCTAGGCTTACGGTTATCTTTGTGGCTATCTGTGGCTATCTCTGGCGATGCTTGCTAATCAGCGTCTGAACGTCTCCTGGCTGCACGTGGTAGTGCTTGGTGTTGCCCGGTAAGACGCGTAGGTTGGGGCCTCGCTTGCATCCGCCCAAGCAGCCGACAGCCTCTAGCACGAAGACGGGCTGGTCTGGTGAAGTTGACTGGGCAGCCTGCTCGAAAGTTTGCCAAAGCTTAGTGCCGCCCTTTTTGCAGCAGTTCTTTTTCTGGCAGAGCTGCACGGTCATCTGCTTTTTTGCTTTTTTTTGCTTGGACTTTTTCTGTTTGGCTTGTTTGAGTTTGGATTTTTTGGGCGATCGCACCTTGTCAGCCTTCTGAGCGTCAGTCTTGTGAGTTTCGTTAGTAGGTACCGGTAACCTATCCTTAGGATTTAGCGGGATAAGCTGAAGCGCACAGGGTTCCTTTGCTTTGTCATTGCCTTTGGTCGTGCTCCAAACCCTGAGCATGTCCCCCAAAACAAGCTCTTGCTTGGCAACTTCTCTCAGCGCTTTGGGTAGATGAATCGTTCGTACGCCTTCTGGAGTTTCTATCTTTAGAGCCTTGAGGTTGCCTTTTGGGGAAGTGACCTGTTCCAGGTATTTGCCCTGTAATACTTGCATCGTTTCTTAACTGAGTTTCTATACCTTTAGGGTAGTCAATATTGTCAGTATCCTTTAACCCTCCACCGATGTATTTGAGCCCTCTCTACCAAATGGAATAGTTGTATAGAATAGACACTGGTTACGGACGAACTCATACCCCTATGAAGCTAGCTCTGGTATTACTCATCAAAGGCTACCAGCAGTTGTTGTCTCCACTGTTTCCACCGACTTGCCGATACGAGCCAACCTGCTCTTGCTATGCCATCGTTGCCATAGAGCGATTTGGTCCGCTTCGAGGCAGCTGGATGGCTGCTCGTCGTGTGGTTCGCTGCCATCCGTTTCACCCTGGCGGCTACGACCCCGTTCCTGAAAAGCCAACGCCTGAAAAATCTGATCCGCAGCGACCGGCATAGCAGACCGACCCGGCCAGCAAATTACGGATATACGGGTTTCACGATGTTCAACGCTGCTCTCGCGCCTTAGACTGCTAGAGATATGTACTTTTGCCTAAGCAAATACATATTCAAGAATTTCAGCTGTTAGAGTAAGCGCACGGTCTAACGTGCGGAACTCATGGGCTGTAGATGGCCCCTACGTCTATACTTTTGTACTTATGAAGAAAATCTATGTCCTCGACACAAACGTACTGCTGCACGATCCAGATGCGATGTTACGGTTTGAGGACAATGAGGTCTTATTACCCATTACGGTCATAGAAGAGCTAGACCGGTTTAAGAAGCGCCCCGAAGAGATGGGCCGCAATGCAAGGCAAACCTCCCGCCTGCTCGACAGCTTGCGACAGCGAGGCAGCCTGACTGAGGGCATTGCGCTAGACAATGGCGGCACGCTGCGGGTCTCGCTCTGTCGGCGAGAGACGCTCGACAAGCTGCCTGCTGAGCTAACGGTGGGTAATGGAGACAATGCCATATTGGCTGTGGCCATAGAGACGAAGAAGCGGTGCGACTGTCCGGTGGTGATGGTCAGCAAAGATACCAATATGCGGATCAAGGCCGATACGCTTGGCCTCACCGCTGAAGACTACGAGACCGACAAAATTGATGTCGACGATCTCTACACCGGCATGGGCGAAGTGCTGATGAGCGCTGAGCAGATGGATGCGCTGTTTCAACCTGGGGGCACGTCTCTGGCCGATGGTGGTTTGTCAGATGATAAGTTTTTCCCAAATCAGGCGCTGACGCTGGTCGATGTGAATAATCCGAGCCACACTGCCTTGGCGCTGGTGCGACAAGATGGCCGGTTGACTCCGCTACCCAAGATGCCTTACAACGGCATTTCCCGCATTCAGGCGCGCAACCGGGAGCAGCGATTTGCCTTTTCGCTCTTGCTAGATGACAGTGTCCCGCTGGTGACTTTGGTCGGTAAGGCCGGTACGGGTAAAACGTTGTTGGCGATCGCAGCTGGCTTGCAAAAGGTCACCGAAGAAAAGCGCTACACCCGTTTGCTAATCTCGCGTCCGGTAGTGCCCATGGGCAAAGACATCGGCTACCTCCCCGGCGACATGACCGAGAAGCTCACCCCCTGGATGCAGCCGCTATACGACAACTTCGACCTGATTTTTAATACTCAAGACACCACCGATAAGCCTGCCCACTGGCGACGCGGCCACGAAGACCTGATGGAGATGGGCCTACTGCAAATAGAGGCACTCACCTACATTCGCGGGCGTACTATTCCCCGCCAGTTCTTTGTGATAGACGAAGCGCAAAACCTGACGCCTCATGAGGTAAAGACAATTCTCACCCGGGCCGGAGAAGGGACCAAGATTGTTTTGACGGGCGATACTGCCCAGATTGACAATCCCTATGTCGATGCGGCTAGTAACGGATTGACCTACGTAATTGAGCGGTTCCGCAAAAATCCGCTGGCAGGCCATATCACGCTGTATCAGGGCGAGCGCTCTAATCTGGCAGCTCAGGCGGCGACTCTGCTGTAGCTATGACCAGTTGTGGGCGGCGGCGGCGCTCTGTCTTTGTCTCGCGGTTCGGTATGATTGCCCTATGCTGATGTGCCGATTGCTCGCGGGAACGTGACGGCTACTGAGCACTTTTTACAAAAGACGGTGCTGCTATGGATAGTGCAATTGTTGATCCTATCTTGCAACGGTATAGAGGAGAGATTTCTCAGCTCTTGGCCCAGCTGGAGACATTTGCCCAAGCCATCGAAAATACCGAGCTAACGAAAACTGTTCAAAGCCTTCAAGAGAATATTGACCAGCCTTTTCTATTCGTCGTCATTGGGGAAGTGAAGGCGGGTAAGAGTAGCTTTATCAATGCGCTGCTCGGCAGCGGGGAAATCTGCGAAGTTGGTGCCGACCCGCGCACAAATATGGTGGCCAAGATTGTGTACGCAGAAGGGGATGGCTACAGCCGTGAGACAAAGCCGGGCGAACTGCGAGAAATTGGCAGACCGGTTCCCATTCTCCAACAGATTGCCATTGTCGACACACCGGGCACCAACAGCCCGTTTCAGCAGCACGAAGACATCACCAAAGCCTTCATCCCCAACAGCGATCTGGTTGTTTTTGTCTTTTTCTCTAAAAATCCGTATACAAACACGGCTTGGTCTCTGGTGGACTTTGCCCATCGGGAGTGGAAGAAACCGGTGATTTTTGTGCTGCAGCAGGCTGACTTAGCCGATGAGCGCGAGCTGCAGACCGCCATGCAATACATTGAGCAAGAGGCGCAGCAGCGACAAATCGCGACGCCCCGGGTCTTTGCTACCTCTGCCAAGCTGGCAATGTCGGCAGGCCAAACGGAGTCACAAACAGCAACCCAAACGGATGAATCCGCCGATGAGACTGGGGGCTTTGTCCCGATTAAAGACTTTGTGCGTAGCACCATTACGGGCGGGCAGGGGTACCGGCTCAAGCTCACCTCGAATATTGGGTCGGCAGAGCAGATTGTGACTCGCTTGGGCGCGGATATGCAGCTGATAAAGCAGCAGCTGGATACGGATGAGGCGGTGGTTGCCAAGATTCGCAATCGGCTGGGTCAGGGCGAAGCGCAGTCTCGCTCAGAAATCGATGCGCTGGTTGAGCGGTTGATGGTGCAGTACGAGCGGACGATTTATCAAGTCAAAACAGAATTTCGAGAGGGGCTGTCTATTTTTGTGCTGGCGAAGCGATCGCTGCTCTCTGTGTTCAACCGTCGCCAGCGAGTAGAAACCTGGATGAGCGACCTAAAGGCCCGCGCCCAGAAAGATCTGGAGGCAACTCTAGATGAGACCTCAAAAGATGGTGCGAAGCGATTTCTAGATGGCATTCAGCTGATGATTCGACAGCTGTTGACAGAGTTGACAACTCTACAAAATGACGACCTGAAGAAAACAGAAATTAATCTGCCGCTGTTGGAATATCGCTACGAAGTAATTGAAGGGGTCAAAGAAAAGATCAACGGCCTGCTGAACGATGAAACGTTTCTAAACTGTCTGACCGATACTGCCGACAGCGTTGGCCCAGGAGTCGCTGGTGGCGGCATTTTGGCGGTGATTGGTGGAGTGATTGCCACGGTGACAGAAGTGGTCATTCTCGATATTATCGGCAGCGTCTTCTTAGGAGTTGGGGTGCTGTTTGCCGGTGGAGTGCTGGTGGCCAAGCGGCGCCGATTGATTGACAAGCTCGACAGTGAGCTAGAGCGCAACAAATCCCGGTTTGAGTCGACCGTTTCAGAGCAGCTAAACGCTCGGTTAAGAGGTATTTATGACGAAATCAGCTTAAGCTTCACTGACCTGTACGACTATGTGGAGCAGCAGCGCACGAGTTTGACGCCGCTGATTACTCAGTTTGAGCAGATTCAGCAGGAAACGGAGACGCTTGCTAAAGACATTCGCCAGCTGTGAGCTGTTGCTGTCAGCGGTATGGTCTCTACGGGGGAGCGGTCGCTTGAGTTTGGCCTATCATGGGATTTACAGATTGAGTACGCATTGAGAAAGTGTTGGCTTGTTTGGCTATACGGTTCGTTTAGCACGCGCTACAGAAGTTGACTGTTTGCCGGAGATAGAGCGGTTGGCAGCGCGGCGGTTTGTGCCCTATCTCGACCGGTTAGAGATTCCTGCTGAGCTACTGGAGGGGCTGACGCCGGTGCGATTTTTGCGGCGGGCGCAGGCAGAAAGGCGGCTGTGGGTTGCGCTGGCAGATAGCAGGGCGCTCGAAGTACGGCCAGGGCGAGATATTGAATCGGATGCTGAGCCGGACGCTGAGTTGGACACTCAGACAATGGTCGTGGGCTTTATTGTGGCGAAGTTCCTGCTGGGGAGCTGCTTTGTTGTGGAGCTGGATGTGCATCCCGACTTTGGGCGACGAGGCATTGGCTCGGCGCTGGTGGAGGCCTGCTGTGCCGGGGCGCGATCGCGCGGTGTGCGGTGGGTGACGCTGACCACCTTTCGCTACATTCCCTGGAATATTCCGTTTTATGAGGGGTTGGGGTTTGAGGTGCTCCCCGCTGAGCAGTGGCCCCCCGAAATTCGTGCGATTGTAGAGCATGAGCATCGCTATGGCTTTGCGACTAAGCACAGAGCGGTGATGAGACGGCGGGCTTGGCGCCCGGCCATGCCCACTCCTCTATCGGGTCGTCAACAATTGGGTCGTCAACACGGCAAGGATCGTCGGCATGGTAGGTAGCGCTGCTGTGAAGCAACAGGCGATCGCACTGGGGTTTCATCAGGTGGGCATTGCCGCCATTGACCCTGTGCCTTCTCCTGCAGAGCAGCTTGCCAAGCAGCGGCTACAGAGCTGGCTAGCTGCGGGCTTTCAGGCAGATATGGGATGGATGGAGAGCGCTCGGCGACAGGATGTGCGCCAGGTGTTGCCGGAGGCTCGCGCCATGATTTGTGTCGCGCTAAACTACTACACCGACCACCAGCGACCAGCGGGTTCGCAGTATGCCAAAATCTCTCGCTATGGCTGGGGGAGAGACTATCACCGCATCTTGGACAAAAAGCTAAAGCAGCTCACCGCTTGGCTGCAGTCTCAGGGAGACCACATTTTGGCAAAGCCCTACGCCGATACGGGCCCTGTGCAAGATAAGTTTTGGGCGCAGCAAGCAGGCATAGGCTGGAACGCTAAAAATGGCAATGTGATCACGCGGCAATATGGCTCCTGGGTGTTTTTGGGAGAAGTGATTACCAACTTGCCGCTCACCCCAGACCGGCCCCATACGGAGCACTGCGGGACCTGCACGCGCTGTCTCTCGGCCTGCCCGACTACGGCTATTCGCTCGCCGGGCGTTGTCGATGCCAATCGCTGCATTGCGTATCACACCATTGAGAATCGGGCGGTGGCACTGCCGGATGCGATCGCTGCCAACCTACAGAACTGGGTAGCGGGCTGCGACATTTGCCAAGATGTGTGCCCTTGGAATCAACGATTTGCAACGCCGACAGACGAAGCAGGATTTGAGCCCTATCCGGGCAACGTGGCCCCGACGCTCACCGAGCTGGCCGACATCTCCGACGAAGCCTGGTCCGAACGCTTCCCAGCTTCGGCTCTGCGCAGAATCAAGCCAGACATGCTGAGACGAAATGCACAGGCGGCGCTGGCCGCGCAAACCGACCGGGCCCATCTGGAAAAGGCGCAGCAATAAAATACACTGGTCTAGCTGGCCTTTAGGTCAGTACGGTGTTTGTGACAGTGTTTGTAGAGCCTTTATTTAGCGTGGACGGAAAGATATCTGAGCAGGAAACAGACGCGGCGGTAACCGGTGCGGAATCTAGTGCGCAAACTGATGTGCAGGCGGACTCTGATCGTTTGACCGATACCTCAGCTGGGGCCCAGGGCGGCTGGCGGAAAGGGCTGTTTGAAAATGTGAGGCTAGTTGCGATCGCGCTGGTCATTGCTATGGTAGTGCGCCTGTTTATTGCTGAGCCGCGCTTTATTCCGTCGCCCTCCATGGTGCCGACGCTGGCTGTGGGCGATCGCCTCCTAGTCGAAAAAGTCTCCTACCATCTCCACGCGCCCCATCGCGGCGACATTGTTGTCTTCGAGCCACCGCCGCAGCTACAAGAGTATGGCTACCGCTCAAGCCAGGCCTTTATCAAACGGGTGATTGGTTTGCCAGGTCAACAGGTTCGAGTCCACGAAGGCCGGGTGTCTGTCGACGGTCAGCCGCTGATGGAAGACTACATCGCGGCTGCGCCAGAGTATGAGATGCCTTCTGTTCAGGTGCCTGCAGGTAGCCTGTTTGTGATGGGGGATAACCGTAATGACAGCAACGACTCTCACGTGTGGGGATTTTTGCCGATGCAGAATCTGATTGGCAGAGCGGTGTTACGGTTTTGGCCGTTGGAAAAGTTTGGCCCTGTTGGCGTTGTCAGTCCGGGCGCTTGATGTTGCTTTGAGCCGGTTTGATCAATCCCTTTGCTCAATCAAACCTCAGATAATGCAGTAGCTCTGCGGTGACGGCTGTTGTTAGTCTGAGTCGGTCCTGCAGGTTTGCTAAGTCACGGTAGGGACCATCTTTGCGGTAGTGCACAATTGCGCGGCCTAGGAAAATATCTACGCTGGG
>JBCBFY010000086.1:0-22724 GCA_038527325.1 Cyanobacteria bacterium J06614_10 | reverse complement strand
AGCGTGGCCGAGTCTACGGTGATTTTTTTGCCCATCGACCAGTTGGGATGCTTGATGGCATCGGCCATCGTTACTTTGGGCAGGTCTTCGACGGGCCAGTCGCGAAAGGCGCCGCCAGAGGCTGTGAGCAAAATGCGCCTAAGCCCGCCCTCGGGAACGCCCTGCAGGCACTGAAAAATGGCCGAATGCTCGGAGTCGGCAGGCAGCAGCTTGACGCCGTGCTTTTTGGCGAGGGGCAGCACCACCGGTCCCCCGGCAATCAGCGTTTCTTTGTTCGCGAGCGCAATGTCTTTGCCCGCTTCGATGGCGGCTAGGGTTGGCAAAAGGCCTGCGCAGCCAACGATGCCAGTGACGACGGCTTCAGCGTCGCCGTAGCGAGCAACTTCTACGATGCCTTGCTCGCCAGCTAGGATTTTGGGCTGGGGGTCGAGGGGGGCGATCGCTTCTTTCAGTTCGCTCAGCTTGCTCTCATCGCAGATGGCCACGATCTCTGGCCGAAACTGCATCACCTGCTCGGCAAGCAGCGTCGCGTTACTGCCTGCGGCGATCCCTACCAGCCGAAACTGATCGGGATGATGCTCCAAAATGTCGAGGGTTTGGGTGCCGATGGACCCGGTTGACCCGAGCAAGGTTATGGCTTTCACAGGAGAGAACCCATCCGTAATGTTGTCTTTAGAATTACTATAGTTTTTTTAGGGGGCTCCTCCAAATGTAACGGTCTGTATTGATCGGTTGAGGGGGGCTATGGAGGGTGGGGTCGCAAACCGCTACGATTTAAGAGAAAGCGTCATAATAATTGAGCGCATGGTGAAAGCACCTGAAAGCACACCGTGTTCTCTTTACACTGGAGTAAGCGTTAGTAATGGATGCATTCGCGCCGTTTCCCCCCGCGTGGACGAAAGATGCTGTGCATGCCCAGCCCTTTGGCTGTCCTCGCTGTGGGGCGGGTAGCCGGGAAGCGCAGCAGGTTTGGCTCAATCGGCGAGCGCCCGTATTTACAGACAATCGCAGGCGTAAGTATCAAGAGTTTTATCAGTGCGAGTGTGGGACTGTGTGGTGGGGCTGGAGTTCGGACCGGCCACCGCTGGAGCTGGGCAAGCGTTCTGAAGATGCTTCCTAGGCAGTGCTTGGCGCGTTCTGTGCGTAGCTCACTCTAGCAGTTCACTCTAGATGACTATTGGAAGATTGGTTAATAGACTGAGAGACGTCGTACAAAAAGGATTTTTTCACTGTGGATGTAGTTGTACTAGGCAGCTTAAACATGGACTTGGTAGCTCAAGTTCCGCGTTTACCCAAGCCTGGTGAAACGCTGCTGGGCGATCGCTTTGAGACGGTGCCCGGTGGTAAGGGAGCCAATCAGGCGGTGGCTGTCGCTAGGCTGGGCGTGCCGACGGCGATGGTGGGCCGCATTGGCAACGATGCAATGGGTCAGGTGCTGCTCAGCCACCTCCAGGCAGAAAATATCGAGACGCGAGGGTTGCTGGTGAGCAGCAAGGCTTCTTCTGGCACGGCGCTGATTTCGGTGGCTCCCGATACCAACCAGATTGTGGTGATTCCTGGCGCTAATGGAGAAGTGAATGAGGAAGACCTAGAGAATCTGCTGCCATATCTCGATGAAGCTGAGGTGCTGCTGTTGCAGTTTGAAATTCCTATCCCCATCGTGGAGAAAGCGGCTGCCCTGGCCCGCACCGCAGGCTTGACGGTGATTGTCGATCCGGCACCTGCTCAAGGACCGCTACCTCTCGATTTTTGTGAATTTATCTCTATCCTGACGCCAAACCAGACGGAGGCGGCGCTGCTGACGGGTCAGGAGGTGGAAGATATTCAGGGTGCGATCGCAGCGGCTGAAATGCTGCAGCGCCAAGGCGTAGAAGTGGTGATTGTGAAGATGGGCGCGATGGGCTGTGTCTGTGCAACGGCGACGGGTAGCTTTGCTGTGCCGGTGTACCGGGTCGATGCGCTAGATACGGTGGCGGCGGGTGATGCCTTTAATGGTGGCTTGGCGGCGGCGCTCTGTCAGCTCGACCTGCGGGGTAAGCAGCTCAGCGATGCCGATGTGTTGCGGCAGGTGATAGATTATGCGGCGGCGGTGGCTGCGATCGCAGTTACCCGCTCGGGCGCTCAGGCGGCCATGCCTACCAAAGCAGAAGTCGACGATTTCCTACGGTTTCAGCGCGTCTAAATGGGTTGGGCCAACTGGATTTGACTGAACAGGGCTGACCAACGATGGATAGCGTCATTTTCGAAGCTTTCCGTGTGCTTTACCGCTTTGCTACGCGTGAAAACACTGAGAAAATGGCAGAAAACTCACATAAACAGGGCTTGTTTAAAGCTATTCGAATGAATTTCTAGGCAAATTTATCAACCGGATATGTTTTGGGGAAAGATAATTTCAGCGAGAATACGGAGGTGCTCACCGGGCATTTCTGCGTTCTCGATATTGCTTAGAGAGATCCTGAATGAATACCGAAGCATACGCATCTACCGCGAGCTACGGCTTACCACAAGTCGTCGCACCGGTATCTGGCCATACGAACTTGCCCGCAGTCTCTACGACCAACAATCCCATCTTGTTTGTGCTCGCACTCATGGCGTTTCTGTCATTTTTACGGAGCTATCAGAAGGGATAAGCACAGTGACACTATTTGGCCCTGGGTGGATAGCTCAGGGCTTTCTTTTGCAGATTTTTTGTATACATATTTATTTGCGAGATGTTGGCTGAGTTAAATACCTTACGAACCCACCCTACCTAGCCGTTCTTGGAACATTACAGTCAGCCTTTTGGTCCTTATCTGTTAAGGAATTGAGTAGCGAATCGAAAGAGAGACATTACACATAGGGCTAGCATCGAACATGAAACAGACTCGACCCACATTTCTCGGGATTGGTGCGCACAAGGCGGGGACCTCTTGGCTGTACGAGCAGCTCACGACTCACCCCAATGTCTACATGCCACCCAAAAAAGAGATTCACTTTTTCGACCGCTCAAAAAAGTACCTTAGCCCAAACATCTTGTCGGTCTCTTCCCCGTTCTTACGTCCCTGGAAGCTAGAAAAAAAAGATCTGGGCACAACCCTGCACGATACGCTGCGCATCGGTAAGCTCCTCCTCACAGGCGACCTCAAGCAGGCAGACTGGCTAAGACGCTGGATATTTGGCACCTACAACGAAGACTGGTACGTCGACCTGTTTAGACAGACCCGGCCTCATCAGGTATGCGGTGAAATCACTCCCTCTTATTCCATGCTGGAGTCTGCAGATATTGCCCGCATTAAGGCGCTCAACCCAGACATGAAGCTGCTCTTTATGCTGCGAGACCCAGTTGACCGAGCCTGGTCAAACATTCGCTTTGGCGTCGGCAAAGGACGCCTCAATGCGGACCTAAATTCTACAGACGATATCATCGCCACCCTAAAGCAGCCCGGCGTTGTCCTACGCGGAGACTACGAGCGCACCCTCAACAACTATCTGCAGCACTTCGAGGCTTCTCAGCTCCTAATTTGCTTCTACGAGGCCATCAAATACGACCCGGTCGGCCTCATGTCAGATATCACCACATTTCTCGACATTCCACCTTTTGCGACCGGTGCCATCGACCACAAGCGCCGCGTAAACTCTTCCAAGCCGCGCCAAATGCCCAACGCCGTCAGAGACTATCTGGTAGAAAATTATTCTCCTAGTATCGATAGGCTGGCTAACTCACTAGGCAGCTACGCAGAGGGCTGGAGAATGCGCCACAGCGTGCTAGCCTCAGCAGGCGCACCCGCTTCGCCCTACCAACAGCTTTCCAATAAGCCACCTACCGTTCATCCATAAAAACATCGGAAAAAATATCGGAAAGGGTGTCGGTCCAATAAAGGCTTACTCACTTGAGAGCAGCGGGCTTTTTGTATTCAATGAGTAGCGGTGTTTCACGCTTCCAACGGGTGAGCCAGTACTGAATCTGCCCCACAGCCTGCGCAAACTTCGACAGCGTACAGAAGAAGGCGTACACCAAGGCATCGGTGGGGCTGTAGCGGTAGGACTGTCTGCAAAACCGAAAGATACGCAGCATCAGCACTGGATAGAGCAGCAGCAGCAACAAGCTTAGTCCATGGGTTTGTATGGCCAACAGCACAGCGAGTGAAGGCAGAATCGCACCCCATACCCAGCCGCTGAGGTAGCGATGGACCATATACTTTTCGGGGGCATGGCCATACATGGCATAGCCCTCTGAGACTGCCCATCCCCCTCGAACGGCGCGCCGCCACCACTGCCCAAACTCCGTCATCGCGGCATCGTGAAAGACCATAACCCGGTCGAGCCGCTGAATTTTCCAGTTCAGTCGGCGCATCCGCAGGCACATCTCGGGCTCTTCACCGCAGATTAGGGCGCTGTTGTAGCCGTCTACGCTTTTGAGCGCTTCGACCCGGATGAGCGCATCTCCGCCGCAGGCCTGAACGTTCTCACCGGCGGGCCGATACCACTCCAAGTTGGTGTAGCGGTTATAAACAGAGCTTTCTGGAAAGCTTTCTTGGCGATGCCCGCACACGACAGCTAGCTGAGCATCTCGCTCTAGGCACTCGTAGGCCTCTTGTATCCAGCGGGTGGTAAGTTCGCAGTCACCGTCAATGAATTGAATATATTGGAGGTCTGGATAGCGGGCGAGCAGATATTTGAAGCCTGTGTTGCGGGCTCTAGCTGCGGTAAAAGGGAGGGTTGGATCTAGCTCTACAACGTGTACGCCCATTGATTTCGCTAGCGGAATGCTGTCGTCTGTAGAGCCAGAATCTACATAGACGATTGGGGCGACGATTGGAGCGACAGTTGGGGTGCTATGGGCTGTTCCGGATTTTTGAGTGGGCGTTGGCTGAGCTGCCTGGGTGCTCTCTGGGATAGCAATCTGTGCCATCACTGCGGTTAGGCAGAGTCTGAGGCGATCGCCTTCATTGCGACCAATCGCAACAATTCCAACGTCTTTCCCAATAGCTTTTACTTGCATAGTTTTTATAAATAATTAGGCTTCTATTACTGTTGAACGATGAGCTAGGTGGCTAAAAAGTTCCGCTATCTCTATGCAGTTGTGAGAAAGATTATGTGATTTGCCTATGCTCGGAAGTGCTGGTTATTAAAGGAAAAGTACGCGATCGCAAACACCCTAAAAAACAAAACTGTGACCACAATCACAGGTTGTTGCTTATGCATAACAATGTTCGGCGCCAGTTTCCGATTCTGGCACTTTTTGACAACTGCAGTGGCAATGGGAGAATTGTTGCTTGCGAGTGAGCGTGAGCCTGTCCTAGCGGCGACTACCCAGCAGCAACAGCTTCTTTTTCGATCTTCTCTTCTTCTTCTTTTGGGATCACGCGACCTTCGTCTTCAAAGCCGGAAATTTCGTTGAAGTTTAGGTAGCGATATAGCTCTTCTGCGAAGGGGTCAATCTTGCTGGCAACCACGTCCAAATACTCTTGCATGTTTGGAATGCGACCGAGCAGAGCGCAAGCGGCAGCTAGCTCCGCAGAGCCGAGGTACACCCTCGCCCCTTTGCCCATCCGGTTGTTAAAGTTGCGAGTGGACGTAGAAAAGACGGTGGCATTGTCTTCTACTCGGGCTTGGTTGCCCATGCATAGGGAGCAGCCGGGCATTTCCGTTCTGGCACCGGCAGCGGCGAAGGTGCCGTAGTAGCCTTCCTCTCGCAGCTGCTTTTCATCCATGCGCGTAGGCGGGCAAATCCACAGCCGCCCGTTAACCGTGCCCGCTCCTTCTAACACTTTGGCCGAGGCGCGATAGTGGCCAATATTAGTCATGCAGGAGCCGATAAAGACTTCGTCGATTTTGTCGTTGACGACTTCTGAGAGGGTCTTAATGTTGTCTGGGTCGTTGGGTGCGGCGACGAGGGGTTCTTTAATCTCGTTGAGATTGATTTCGATGACTTCCGCATACTCAGCGTCGGCATCGGCGCTCATGAGGTGAGGATTTTCGAGCCATTTTTCCATCTCTGCGATACGGCGAGCTAGGGTGCGTGCATCCTGGTAGCCCCGAGCGATCATGTTTTTCATCAGGGCGACGTTGGAGCGCAGATACTCGGCCATGGTCTCTTCGCTCAGCTTGATGGTGCAGCCCGCACAGGAGCGTTCGGCTGACGCATCCGTGAGTTCGAAGGCCTGCTCTAGCTTGAGGTCGGGCAGGCCTTCCATCTCCAAAATGCGACCTGAAAACACGTTCTTTTTGTTCTCTTTTTCGACGGTGAGCAGGCCCTTTTGAATGGCGACGTAGGGGATGGCATTGACCACGTCGCGCAGGGTGATGCCCGGCTGCAGCTCTCCTGTAAAGCGAACGAGAACAGACTCTGGCATGTCTAAAGGCATCGCGCCAATGGCCGCAGCGAAGGCGACAAGTCCTGACCCGGCCGGAAAAGAGATGCCCAGCGGAAAGCGAGTGTGAGAGTCGCCCCCTGTGCCGACGGTGTCGGGCAGGAGCATTCTATTTAGCCAGGAGTGAATGATGCCGTCGCCGGGGTTGAGGGCGACGCCGCCACGAGAGGCGAAAAAGTCGGGCAGGGTCGCGTGGGTTTGCACGTCCACGGGTTTGGGGTAGGCGGCGGTATGGCAGAAGGTCTGTAGCACCAATCCGGCGCTAAAGCCGAGGCAGGCAAGTTCCTTCATTTCGTCCCGAGTCATGGGGCCGGTGGTGTCTTGGGAGCCCACGGTGGTCATCAGGGGCTCGCAGGAGGTGCCGGGGCGCACACCGGGCAGACCGCAGGCCTTACCGACCATCTTCTGGGCAAGGGTGAAGCCTTTGCCGGTGTCGGTAGGGGCAGAGGGCCTAACGAAAATATCAGAGGGGGCAAGGCCAAGGACATTGCGCGTTTTGTCGGTGAGGGCGCGGCCAATGATGAGAGGAATGCGGCCACCGGCGCGGACTTCGTCGAGGATGGTTTCGGGGGTGAGGGTGAAGGTGGAGATCACGTCGCCTGCTTCGTTGGTGATGTCGCCCTTGTAGGGGTGGAGGGTGATCACGTCGCCGGTTTTCATTTGGGTGACGTCGCACTCAATGGGGAGGGCGCCGGAGTCTTCTGCGGTGTTGAAGAAGATGGGGGCGATTTTGCTGCCTAGGATGACGCCGCCGGTGCGCTTGTTGGGCACGAAGGGAATGTCTGCCCCGATGTGCCAGATGACTGAGTTCATGGCGGACTTGCGGGAAGACCCGGTGCCGACGACATCGCCGACATAGGCAATGGGGTGGCCTTTTTCTTTGAGCGCGGCGAGGGTGCCGAGCGGGTCGTCCATTTTCGACTCCAGCATGACTTGGGCATGGAGGGGAATGTCTGGCCGAGTGGTGGCGTGGGGGGCAGGTGATAGGTCGTCGGTGTTGGTTTCACCGGGGACGTTGAACACGGTGACGGTGATGGTTGCTGGCACGGGGGGCTTGCTGGTAAACCAGTCGGCGTTGGCCCAGGCGTCTACCACTTGCTTGGCGAAGGGGTTCTGTTCAGATAGCTCAATGACGTCGTTGAAGGCGTCGTAGATGAGGAGGGTGGTTTTAAGCGCGTCGGCGGCGAGCTGGGCGATCTCTGAGCGCTCATCTTTGAGGAGGTCGATAAGGGAGGCGACGTTGTAGCCGCCGAGCATGGTGCCTAGCAGCTGAACGGCTTTTTGGGGGGAGATGAGGGGGCTCTGGGTTTCGCCCTGGGCGATCGCAGTCAAAAAAGAAGCTTTGACATAGGAAGCAGGGTCTACGCCGGGGGGAATGCGATCGCACAGCAACGACATGAGAAACGCTTCTTCACCTGCCGGGGGTGCCTTAAGCAAATCACAGAGCGCGGCGGTTTGTTCGGCATCGAGAGGGAGTGGGGGTACACCCTGCGCAGCGCGCTCTTCAACATGTTTGCGGTAGGACTCTAGCATGTTGTACAACTCCCTCTCCATGTGGTTATGAACATCTTCTGAGCTTCTATACTACAGAGGATGTGAGGGTTTTAGCTAGCTGTAAGGGTTTTAGTTTGAAGGGTTTAGTTCGCTGTGAACAAATGCACATCTCGCTGCGGGAAGGGGATGTTGATGCCTTCTGCATCTAGGCGCTTTTTGATGTCTTCTTGGAGAGAGAGAGTTAGGGGCAGATAGTCTTGGGGCTGCACCCACGGGCGCACGGCAAAGTTGAGGCTGCTGTCGGCCATTTCTAGCAGCCCGACCGTAGGTCTGGGCTCTCTGAGCACTCTCTCTTCGCTGGCGATGACTTCGTGGAGAATTTGCTTGACGCGGTCAATATCGGTGGTGTAGTCCACCCCGATGACAAGGTCTAGCCTTAGCTGGCCCAGGGTGGTGTAGTTCACTAGGCTATCGGCGGTGAGGTTGCCATTGGGAATGATGACGGTTTTATTGTCGAGGGTTTTGAGGCTGGTGGTGAGCAGCTCAATCTCCATAATGTAGCCGGAGTGGCCCGCTGCCTCTATCCAGTCGCCCACGCGGAACGGCTGAAAAATGATAATAATAATGCCCGCTGCAAAGTTGGTGAGGGAGCCCTGCAGCGCTAGGCCAATGGCCAGACCCGCTGCACCGAGCGCTGCCACCAGAGAGGTGGTTTCGATGCCAATTTCGCCCAGGGCTGCTAGCACCACAAAGGCCATGACCGCGTAGAACAAAATATTGCTGGTAAACACTGTGAGCGTGGGCTCTACCTGCGCTCTGGTCATGGTTTTGCGGACGATGCGCTTGAGAATCCGGGCTATCCAGCGCCCAACAACGAAAATGCACGCCGCGATCACAATGCGGATGGCAAATTCTAAGACGAGGGGCTGGGCGGCCAAGATCATCTCGGCTATCTTCTCGGTATTCATGGGGCTTTCCTTGGGGCGTGAAGGGTTAAGGGTTCTTTTTGGAAAGGGGCGTTAGCTTTGCAACTAACCTGTTACTTCAAAACTCATTTTGGGCTCTATTAGCTCATCCTCTTTAATACCTATTTTTTTTGATACATCGAGACGTCAGTCACTGAGGGTGTGCCGTTTTCTCTTAAAGACGACCAATCTATGGCTTCACCTTTTATTCAGCCGTCTGTTCGACCGTCTGTCCATAAATTGCGACTTTATTTACACATCGTGCCCATTTTGGGCATTTTGCCCTCGCTGCTCTGTCTCTACAGGTCTGCCGGTCATACATCTATCGGTCGTACAGTTTACGGAGAGGGGGGCTCAGGCAGTGAAGAGTATGTTGCGGGGAGTGGAGACACCATCTGTGGCAACCTGCCTGCGGACACGGTGGAAGCGGCTCAGCTGAAAGCGGTTAGCCGTCAGTCTGTGCTTCTGGGGCTGGGCTGTGTGAGTGCCATGATTTTGCTGGCGGCGGGGGCGAGCACTCAGCCTTCTCAGGTAGGAGCCATCCGGTTCTTGCTGGCCAGTAGCTTTGTGGGGTCGGGCTATTTTTTGGTCAGCTTAGGGCTGATGTTTCGGGTGGCGCGCGATCGCTCTATTCGCTTGCCGGGCGTCAGCCAGCTCAGCCGGCGATTACCTTAGCAAGGGTTATTCAAATGCCGACCCAACGCTGATCCAACGCTGACCCAACGATTAGTAAGTCCGGGGTATGACTCTTTTGCTTTATAAGAAACCTGCCACACTCTTCACGATTATTTCTGCCAACATCTGATAAAACGTAGTGGGCTATATCCAAAGGGCCGTTTCCCAATACTCTCAGCCATCTACTCTCAACCATTTTGTAACGGCTTTACTCCGCGACCGACGTCTGATCGCTGACTGCTTATAACCTGCTTCTTTTGCTGTTTTCGCCATTTTACGCGTCGCATACACTGTTTCGAGGTTATTCTGTGTCGTTTTTGAATTCTGCACCCAACCAGCAGCCGCGCCCTACCGGCGCACCCGAGAAGAAATCTCAGAAGAAATTTCGCCTGCCGCGATGGGTCGGCATCAGCGTGCTGCTGGGCGGCGTTACCAGTATTTCTATGGCAGCGGGTGCGCTGTTGGCGATTTCTTTGGGGTCGACACCGCTGCTGCAGAGCGACCTCTCTGCCGAAGATGCTGCAGTTTTTACCCAGGATGAGCCGATTGCGACGGCCAATAGCCTGCAGCTCCCTCGGCTGACGCGCCCGGTGAATATTTTGCTGCTGGGCGTCAAGACCACCAGCTCAGACCTCAACGACTACGACGCGATCTATGAGGACGGTTACGACGCCTTGGTCAATTCGTTTGAGGGGCTCTCGGACACTATCTTGCTGCTGCGGTTTGACCCGCGCACGGAGCGGGTGTCGGTGCTGTCGGTGCCTCGGGATACGCGCACCAATGTCGATGGGCTGGTTACCAAAATAAACGAGGCCAACCGTGAAGGTGGTCCGGCGCTGAGCGCTCAGGCGGTTAGCGAGCTGATGGGCGGAGTGGCTATTGACCGCTACATGCGAATCAACGTGCAAGGGGTCGAAAAGCTGATTGATGCGCTAGGCGGCGTTGAGGTGACTGTGCCTCAAGACATGAAGTATCAGGACGATAGCCAGCATCTGTATATCAACCTGAAGGCTGGCCCGCAGCGGTTGGATGGTGACAAGGCCCTGCAATTCTTACGCTTCCGCTACGACGACAATGGCGACATTGGCCGGGTGCAGCGCCAGCAGATGATGATGCGATCGCTGGTTGAGCAGGCCCTAAACCCGGCGACGATTGCTCGCTTGCCGAAAATTTTGTCGGTGATTCAGTCCCATGTGGATACGAACCTATCGGTAGAGGAGCTGGTGGCGCTGGTGGGCTACGGCGCGCAGACCAATCGCTCGGATGTGCAGATGCTGATGCTGCCGGGGGACTTTAGCGACTACGAAGACTACGAGCTGAGCTACTGGATTCCTGACTATTCAGAAATCGACGTCATGGCCGAGCAGTATTTTGGCCTAGCCAATGCCTACAGCGTGTCTGAGTATCGCGATCCGTCCTATTTACGAGTGGCCATTCAAGACAGCACCTACGACGATGTGGCTGTGCAGTCTCTGGTAAATAGCCTCTACGATACGGGCTATTTCAACGTGTTTGTCGATCGCAGCTGGCACGAACCACTGCGGGAAACGCGGGTTGTGGCCCAGCGTGGCGATTTGGAAAGTGCCGAGTCGATTCAGCGATTTTTGGGTGTGGGCGAAGTTCGCGTCGAGAGTACTGGTAGCCTAGAGTCGGACATTACCATTCAGCTGGGTGAAGACTGGCTGCTGGAGCACGGCGAGGCGCTGTAGGGCATGACGGATGATGGGGCGACGGGCAAGACGGCTGTCGATGGGCCTGAGCCGGTTGCCTATCAGCTCAAAATTACGCTGGTGGATAGTGAGCCGGTGGTGTGGCGCCGGGTTGTGGTGCCTGCCGAGGTGTCTTTGCAGGGGCTGCACTCGATTTTGCAGCGGGCGATGGGTTGGGAGAATCTGCACGACTACAGCTTTTGGCTCGGGGTGGGGTCTGATAGGAAAAGCTGCGATCGCACCCAGCACATTGCAGAAACTATCAGCGCCGCTGCCGGTGAACCGATTTACTACAGCTACGATCCTCAGAGCGGTTGGCTGCATCGGATCGAGGTAGAAGCGCTGGAGGTTTCGGTGGCAGATACGGCCTGCCTAGACGGAGCTGCGGCCTGTCCGCCAGAAGGCTCTGGGGGCGTGTGGGGCTACGATGAGCTGCTGCTGCGTTTGGAAGATGTAGAGGATCCAGACTATTTGGAGCTGATTGAAAAGTACGGTGATTTTGACCCGGACGCGTTTGATCTATCTGCCGCCAATGCTCGGCTGGCTGCTCTGGAGAATTGACTTTGGCTGATTAGTTCGGGCTGTCTGGTGCAGTAGGCCGACGATGCCTAGGCCGGAGAGGGCAGCGATCGCACCCCAGGCCACCATCAATCCCACAACTTCACTGATAAATAGGTTGCTCGCTGCCCGGAGTTCGCCGCCGACTAGCCAGCCCAGTGCGATCGCTGCTGCCCAGATGCCGCTGCTAATGGGCACCCACCGCCATGCCCGGTGCACCTCTCGCCGGATCGCCAGCCACTGTCCGAGGCCCAAGCCCAAGCCCACGTAGGCGCCATACAGCACTCCCAGCACCCCTCTAAAAAAGAGATTGGGCGTGCCGGGGGCCATCCATCCCAACGCGCCGATATGCAGCAGCGTCAGCAGGCCCCAACCCATTGCCGTAGCGACTATCCACCGCTGGGCGCGCTGCAGGTAGGTCCGCAGCACCAGCCACTGGGCCAGCCCGATCAGGCCACCGCCTACCAACCCTTCAACTAGAGATAAATCGCTCCGTTCACCCACTTCTACAAACAGCAGGCTACTAACAAATGCCAGCCAGGTCAGCCCGGTCCAAGCGACCCAGAGCGCGACTCTGTGCGTCAGCTCGGCAGGCTCAAGGCCCCACCGGCCACACAGCTGCAGCAGGGGCTTGGTCATACGGTCTAAAATCGGCTCTGAAAAGTTGGAAAACGACATGTCTTCTGTACGGATTGTCTCTTTTGCTGCTGGTGGGTGGAGCGGACGGTTATGAGACGGCTTCAGACGGCTTCAGACGGCTTCTAAGAGCGCTCGAAAGTTTCGCCGTCGCTGTTGGGGAGATTCGGGTGTGAAGTAGCTCCACAGCGTTTCCCAATAGAAAAATGACACGCCTGAAAAGTGGTGATTGCGGCTGCTGACTACCTGCGCCTGAATCTGGTCGAAGCCAATGGGTCGCCGCCAGGTGCCGGTCAAAATACCAATGCTGACAGGAATGCGATCCATCGTGGCCTGGAGCGTATTTTTGGCCAGCTCTCCTTCAAATCGATAGAGGTCGTCGCGGTATACCTGCACGACCAGTTCGTCGAGCCAGTCGTTTTCTACCCAGGTGCGCCAGTCTTGCAGATGATACCGATAGGCGAACTTGGCGGGATTGGGCGAGAGGGAGAGTAGGCAGGTAGGGCAGGCCGTTTTGACCGTGCTGTGCAGCTCTTTTACAAAGCTGCTGAGTTTGCCTGCTCGCCAGCGGATCCAGCCTTCGTCGGCAGGGTCAGTGGGAGGTGCTTGGCCCTGATGCTCTGCCCGGTAGAGCGAGACGGTGTAGGGGTCGTAGCCGAAGTCCACTGGCAGGCTGAAGTGATCGTCAAACTGGATGCCGTCGACGTCGTATTGGCTGACGACTTCGCGGGCGAGGTCGAGAATGAGCGCTTGGACGCTCGGATGTAGCGGATTGAGCCAGCCTAGCTCTGTGGGCGCGCCGCTGTTGAGCAGTTTGGCCAGGCCTCGGGGAGGCGCTTTTTGGGCTGGGCCTTCATTAAAGGTTGCTTCGAAGGTCTCTTCTTGTAGGCGGAGTGAGCCGTTTTGCCGGGTGGTGAGCCAGTCGGGATGCTGCTTGGCTAGTTTGGAATTGAGCGGCACCATAAAGCCGTATTCAAACCAGGGAATCACCCGCAATTGTTTGCGGTGACCGAGGCGGGCCATCTCTCGCAGCGGATCTTCGCGGGGATGGGTGAGGGCGATGAGGGGCTCTATGGGCTGGCCGGTGAGTTTTTTGAGGGTGGGGCTGTGGTAAAAGGTTTTACCTCGGTTCCACACGACCGGATACACCGTGTTGAAGTGCATGTCGGCGAGCTGATCGATGGCGCGGGGGATACCCCACGGGGCAAACAGTACGTTGCTAGCGACGTTGGTAATCCAAACGCCGCGAATTTCGGAGGGCGGTTTGGGGACTTTGTGAGCGGCTGTGCTGGCTGGATTTGGCTGGGCTGAGGGCGTAGAGGTTGGTCGGAGATCTGGGCGAGGGGACAGTAGGGTAAGGCTGATGAGTGCGATCGCCAGTAAGCCAATACCTAAGCTGTGTCCTCGGCTAAGTCCCTTGAGCCTGTGGGGATAGCCGTTCGAACCCAGATGCAGTCGGTGGGTTTTGAACAGTTGCAGCCAGCGAAGGGCGGCTTGCTGAAATGAAGAAATGAGCGATCGCATGTAGTCCGGGCCAATGGGAACGTCTTGGCAAACAGCGTATGGTCTCTAATTTCACCTGCAGAATGGCAAATACTGTGAAATTAGTCCTGAAAACTTAAGGCTTGTTCCCTGCCCGCTCACCTGTGAGACGGCGGTTTGCCAAGCGCATTAAGCAGATTTCAGGGAGATGGTTCATCAAGATTACTTTGTTTAGACTGCCCGCCACCGTTCAAAAACTGCAGCCGCTCTGCCATGGCTAGCCCAGAGAGATAAGCGGTATCAATGCCTGTGAGCGTCGTAGTGCTTTTCGAGTCGGACACCTTCTTGCACCAGTCTCCACCACAGACCAGAGAGGGAGCCGCCATCAGCGTCGCGTCGGGATGGTGAGTTTTGACCTGGGCATAGCGCCAGCGATGAATCTGAAACCACTGGGGCTGGGCAATCCAATCGCAGTATTTACGGGCGTTTGCTCTGAGCAGTACGGAGGCCGCCAGCTGTAGGTCGCCAACGTCGAGATATTGCTGGGCGAAGGCGGGCTTGCTGTGAATCACAATCACAGTACTGTCTACGTCTTTTGCAAGGCGACGTCTCTTGCTGCTGTCGAGGCCAATCCAGTCGGTAGAGGTGCCAACGGTGTCAGTAATCATCCATCCGCCTGGGTCGAGCTGGCCCATGTCGGGTTGGTTTCTGTAGCCTGACATTACCGTGAGGCAGGGGTCGTATTTTACGGCTCGCAGTGCGGATAGGGCCGCTGCCTCTACAGCGCCGGTAGGGCAGGTGGCTAACAGATCGGCCGCTTGAGCTGCGGGCACTGCCAAGGCGCATCGCTTGGCCATGACGACTTTATTGTCTGCGCAGCTAATTTTCCAGCCGCCATCGACTGGGTTGAGGTGTGTGACCCGGTGATCGGTGAGCAGGGTGTCTTCGGGGGTGAAGTCTCGGGCCAGGTATTTAGCGATCGCACTCATGCCATTGGGGGCGCAGTATAGCGAGGGTGGCGCTGGCTGGACGGCGACTGGTGAGGCGTCGCGGGCCTGCAGCTCGTAGGCGCTGACTTTCCACGGTGCCAAGATGTCTGCCGAGAGAAGGGCTTGGGTGAGGGGCGCGATCGCTGCAGACTGTGGCTGCCAGTAGCGGGCACCGTGATCAACGCGGTAGTGCCGACCGGGAGCAGCGCTGACCCGGCGAGTGGCGAGGCGTCCGCCCAGACCTTTCGACTTGTCAACTATGCACACCTGAGCGCCCGCCGACCGCAGCGATCGCGCGCAGGTTAGCCCCGCCAACCCCGCACCGATAATGGCCACATCCCACATAATGCACCGACCTCCTCTTATACTTATACGTAGTTAAAAGCATCTTGTAGACACAGCAGGAAAAGCGAGTGGATGAATTAAGAAGCGGCCTAGAGCTCGCCAATGATGACGAATTACATGCCTTGGCTCAACTGCTGTTTCAGCCTAAGTTCAACCCGTTAGATTATCTGTATACACCGCAGCCAGTTGATATCAGCAAGCGCTCACGAGCTGAGCAGATCGCGCTGCTAGAGCGCCGGTTTCGCTACTTGGCGGCGGATGGCCTCACGGTGCTACAGCAGCGGGCACATCAGGTGAGCTATCGCCAAACCCTGCTGCAGGTGGGCCGCTACCTCAAAATGCGGCAGTATGAGAGCCTTTCTACCGCCGACCTCGAATCAGAAGTCTTTTTGGTGCTGCTAGAGAAGACCTGGCGGCAGCTTTCTCCGCGCGCGCAGCGACAGGTAAACGCGCAGCTGCGCGCCGCCATTGCCAGCACCCAAGAATTTGAACAGCTGCCCGATACGCTCAAGCGCAATCCGCTGAGCTTGCTGGCCAAAGGCAGCAGTGCGCTGGCACTAAGTGCGGTGGTGAAGCCCTGGCTGCTAAAGCAGATTGCCTATCAGTTCGCTCAGCATTTGGCTCGCTACCAGGTGGCTAAGCAGGCTTTGGTAAAGGGCGGGCTCAGCGCGGCTGCTCAGGTTCAGTCGCGAACGGCGGCAAATATGGCGACCCGTGGCATGGTGCTGAGTTCGGCTCGCTATGGTGCTACGCGCGGCGTGTTGTCGCTGCTCGGCCCAGCGCTGTGGACCTGGTTTTTGGCCGATTTGGGCTGGCGGGCGGTGGCGACAAACTATGGCCGGGTGATTCCGGCGGTGTTTGCGATCGCGCAGATTCGCCTGGTTCGTAGCCAGTCTGCCTTTGGACAACCCTCACTGGCACAAGCATAGCGAGGCATCATGTCCAACTCAACGATATCTAACTATTACGACTTACTCGGCCTGCGACCCAATGCTTCTGTGCAGGATATTCGCCGCGCCTATCGCGACCTCAGCAAGCTGTACCATCCCGATACCACTGAATTAGAAAGTGCGATCGCCACCGTCAAATTTCAGGCGCTCAACGAAGCCTATGCCACCTTGAGCAGCCCTGAAAAGCGCCTCGCCTACGACTACAAAATTGGCTACTCCCGAATTTCGGTGATGCAGCCGCTGCGTCAGGTGAGCCACAGCAAGCACGATCCTAAGGCTTACGATCCCACTGCTAGCGCCTACATTTCCCCGACTGATCGCCCGCTCTCTGCCGGGGAAATCTTTGCTCTATTTATTTTGGGCATTACGTTTATTGGCTGTCTGCTGCTGGTGGTCACCATTAGCCTCGCCAAGGGCCAAGTTTCCTAAGCAGCGCCTATTTTTTGATTTTTTCTACGATTCCTACCCGATTTCATAATGCTTCCTGCTAGTACCCCCCTTTACAGCCATCCCCTGCCAGAAATTGAGTCTTGGCTGACCGATCAAGGCTGTGAACGCGACAATGACAATGTGAGTCAGTGGCGATTCTCTCGTACGGGGTGGACAGCTGAGCTGCTGCTCGATGTCGATTCGATTGTGGTGTACTACGCCAGCAGCAGTGGTAAGGCTGTACAGCGGAGCTTTAAGTATTCGCTGAGTCGGGGCGATTTGGAACAGGCGATTTTCTCAGGTCCGTAGCGAGGGCACGGAAGGTATCCGACTTTACACGGCGCGGATTTGATGTGGTGCGTATCAGGTTGTTTTTAGACGATTCTCTACCCAAAAAACAAAATTACAATTTTGTAATTCAGCGTTGAAATTCAACCTTGTTATCAGGGGCGATCGCTTGACTGAAAGGCCTTGCTGCAGCTGTCGTCTTCGCAGGCTGGGTACTTGGGCTGGTAGGTGCTTTTGCGGCTGCCAAAGAGGCTGTAGCGATTGTCGCGGATGAATTCGTAGGTGCGATCGCCGCCTTTTTTAAAGCCTGGCATTGCCCGGTAAGCCTTCACAAAAACGCCGCCCATAGGTAGCAAATTGCCGATCTCTTCTGCCGCGTCGCTGCCTTGCCACCGGCGCTCTGGCGCCGTTTCATCGATCAAAATCATTCCCATCTCGCAGTCTTCTGCCGTGACGCCAAAGCGTTCGAGCGACGGTTCATCTTGCATAGGGATGTAGCGAAACTGTTGCCCGCTATCGAGCTGTTCTAGCAGCTGTACTAGCGTGACACAGAGATTGCATCGGCCATCGTAGACAATAGCGTACATAAAAGTCTTCTCAGATACTCAATCATTGTCTCTTGGAATACATACGAAAAAATAGAAAAGGCCATTTTTTCGTATTACTCCTTAACCTACCCTTTACTTATAGGCGCTAGCTTTCAGTCAGAATGCCACTGAGTGCTAAACCTGTGCGCGTTTTCAGTATGGCTGCACATTTTCAATTCGGTATTAAGGAGTGATAGGTTCCATGCAACGTTCTAATTCTAGCCAGATTCGGGTGCGGACTGCCCGGCTAGCGTATTCATTGTCTGTCTTGACGCTAACTGCCAGCTTGGTTGCCTGTGGTGGCGGCGAGACGGTTTCTACTGGTGGTGAGGGCGCTGAGCCAGCAGCAGCTGGTTCAGGCGTTTCTGGGGCAATTCAGATCGACGGTTCTAGTACTGTTTTTCCAATCTCTGAGGCGATGGCTGAGGAGTTCCAAGGTGCCAACCCTGACACCCGCGTTACTGTCGGCGTTTCTGGTTCTGGCGGCGGCTTCGAGAAGTTCTGCGGCGGTGAGACTGATATCTCTAACGCTTCTCGTGCCATCAAGGATGAGGAAGTTGCCAATTGTGAGGCAGCTGGCATCGAATTTATTGAAGTGCCCATCGCCTATGACGGCATCACCGTGGTGACTTCCCCAGGTAATGACTGGGCTCAGTGTTTGACTGTTGAGCAGCTCAATACGGCTTGGGCTCCCGAGGCAGAAGGCACAGTCACCAACTGGAATCAGATCGATCCGTCCTTCCCCGACGAGCCATTGGCTCTATACGGCCCTGGTACTGACTCTGGTACATTTGACTACTTCACTGATGAAGTCAATGGCGAAGAAGGTGCTAGCCGTGGTGACTACACCTCCAGTGAAGACGACAACGTTGTTGTACAGGGTGTTGAATCTTCTAACGGTGGCATGGGCTACTTTGGCTACGCGTACTACGCGGAGAACGAAGACAACCTCAAGTCTGTGGCCATCGAGAACGAGGCCGGTGAATGTATTTCACCGACGCTTGAGACCATCGCAGACGGTACTTACAACCCAATGTCTCGTCCTCTCTTCTTCTACGTGAAGAAAGAGGCTTACGACACGAAGCCTCAGGTAAAGGCGTTTGTTGACTACCAGCTGGATCCTGCCAATGGTGAGCTGGTTCAGGAAGCTGGCTATGTGCCTCTGCCTGACGAAGATCTCGCGGCTTCCAAAGCCCGTGTTGATGAAGGCAAGCTGGGTAAAGACCCTAGCTAACGGCTTCTTCTAACGTTTGCAGGCTGACGCTGGTACATGAGCAGCGTCAGTCTGCAGAAAAACGCTTGATGCTGAGAGCTCTATCGACCTATCCGTTTTGTCTATTCATTTGTCTATTTACCTGAAGTTTATTCACGTACAGTTGAGGGTTTCTCTATGACGGCCAACGTAACTGGAGATATTGCACCGGGTAGCTGGAGTCCGAAGCGCGATCGCGCCAAAACAGTCCAGACCATCGTCAAACTTATCTGCGGTGCTTTCGCTGCGATCTCTATCCTGACGACGATCGGCATTCTGGCGACCTTGATCTTTGAAACAATTGAGTTTTTCAAAGAGGTCCCGATTACTCAGTTTTTGACCGACACCCGGTGGACACCCTTATTTGCCAGTAAGCAGTTCGGAATCTTCGTGCTGGTCAGTGCCACCTTGATGATCTCGGTCATCTCCATTATGGTTGCACTGCCGCTAGGGCTGCTCTCTGCCATCTGCTTGAGCGAATACGCAACGCCTCAACTTCGACGTGTTCTCAAGCCTATCCTTGAAATCTTGGCAGGCGTGCCCACGGTTGTATACGGATACTTTGCGCTGCTGACCGTTACGCCCTTCCTGCAGAGGTTTCTACCGAATCTTCAAGGCTTCAACGCGCTGAGTGCCGGGCTGGTTTTAGGCATTATGATTACGCCCTTGGTTGCTTCATTGAGTGAAGATGCGCTGTACGCTGTGCCTCGCAGCCTAAAGGATGGTTCCTACGCGCTGGGTGCCACTAAGCGAGAAACTGTTGTTTCAGTGGTTTTGCCTGCTGCACTCTCGGGTATTGTCTCTTCGCTCATCCTGGCGACGTCTCGCGCGGTAGGAGAGACCATGATTGTTACTTTGGCGGCAGGCGCTAACCCAACGCTTGGCTTCAACCCCTTTGTGCCAGTCATGACCATGACAGCCTTCATTGTGCAGATTACAAAAGGGGACGCTCCTTACGGCACCATCGAGTACAAAACGCTCTTCGCTGTGGGTATGACGCTGTTTATCATGACCTTTGCATTGAATATCTTCAGCTTTTGGTTTGTCCGCCGCTTCAGAGAGAAATACGACTAGAGAAATCTGCCTGGAGAAACCCAAAGGTCGGCTTTGGGGCAACTGAAGGTGCAGATAAGACTCAGGGTATAGCCAAGATGCCATCAGACAAGAATTAGTTAGTCAAAGAGCGCAAATCTGAGGATTTGAAATGAAAACAGAAGTTTCGTCTCGTGTTGTTGACAAAGGCCGGAAGCCATCGAAATTTACTGCTGACTTAGGCAGTCGCTACACCCTAGATAGGGCATTCAAGTATGCTGCCTGGGCTGCTACGGGCATCTCGGTCATCATCTTGGCATGGCTACTGGTGACCATCTTGGTTGACGGGTTAGGCACGCTTAACTGGGAATTTATCACTAACTTTCCTTCTCGCCGGGCCGAAAGAGCAGGCATCATTGCAGCCCTAGTTGGCACCGTCTGGGTGATGGCGCTAGTGGCACTGTTTACCTTTCCGCTGGGTGTGGGCGCAGGTATTTATCTAGAGGAGTTCGCCCAAGACAATTGGTTTACCCGCTTTGTTGAAATTAATATTGGTAACTTAGCAGGCGTTCCTTCTATTATTTATGGCTTGCTGGGTCTGGCAGTGTTTGCCCGAATCATGGAGCCGATTACAGGTGGTCGTAGTGTACTCTCTGGTTCGTTGACGCTGTCGCTGCTGATTTTGCCAGTTGTCATCGTAGCGACCCGGGAAGCGCTCCGAGCGATTCCTAACAGTTTGCGATTAGCTGGCTACGCGCTGGGTGCGACACGTTGGCAAGTAATTTGGAGCCATATCTTACCGGCTGCGATGCCAGGGATTCTCACGGGTGTTATTTTGGCGCTTTCTCGGGCGATTGGAGAAACTGCTCCCCTGATCGCCGTTGGTGCGGCTGTCTTTATCTCCTTTTTGCCAGAGGGATTGCAGAGTCAGTTCACAGCCATGCCCATTCAAATTTACAACTGGGTTGGACGACCTCAAGAAGAGTTTCACCACATCGCTGCGTCCGGCATCATTGTGCTGATGGCTATGCTCCTGATAATGAATGGCGTCGCTGTTTATCTACGTAATCGTTTCCAGAAAGATATGTAAAAGAGCGAGTTATTGCCTGCTTACACAACTTGCTCTAAAAGGCCTGTTCGCAAAGCCGAGTTAGGTCAGCCTACCTAATAGGCCAAGTCGCTTGGCATCAAGTTTATCGGTTTACTTTTTTCACTAGTTTTTTCACTAATAACTGTTATTTCACACGATCCCATCATGGCTACCCCCCTCCCTTCTACTTCAATTTCAGAAGTCCCCGATTCTAAGACAGTTGCGCTGGAGATGGAGAAAGTCTCAGTTTATTACGGCAGCAGCTTAGCGGTTAAAGATGTTTATCTTGAAATACCTGAGCACGAAATTGTTGCTTTTATCGGACCTTCTGGTTGCGGTAAGAGTACTATCTTGCGCTGTTTCAATCGCATGAATGACCTTATCCCCAGCGCTCGGGTAGAAGGTCGCATTATGTTTGATGGTGAGGAAATCACCGGCAAGCGTGTCGATCCTGTTGAGCTTCGTCGCCGTGTTGGTATGGTTTTTCAGAAGCCAAACCCATTTCCCAAGTCTATTTACGACAACATTGTTTTCGGTGCCAAAATCAATGGCTACGAGGGCGATTATGACGAGCTAGTAGAGCGATCTCTGCGCGGTGCGGCGCTGTGGGATGAGGTCAAAGACAAGCTCAAGGAGAGCGGTCTTGGCCTGTCGGGTGGTCAGCAGCAGCGTCTGTGTATTGCAAGGGCGATCGCAATTGAGCCAGACGTCATTCTAATGGACGAACCTTGCTCCGCCCTTGACCCCATCTCTACCATCAAGGTCGAAGAACTCATGCACGAGCTGAAGGCTCGATACACCATCGTGATTGTGACCCATAATATGCAGCAGGCCTCTCGCGTCTCTGACCGCACGGCTTTCTTCAACGCCGTTGCCACAGAGCAAGGCGGCAAAATGGGTTATCTGGTTGAGTACAACGATACTCAATCTATCTTTAGCAACCCTAAGGAAGAGTACACCCGCGACTATGTATCTGGCCGATTTGGCTAGACACTAGAAGCGCTAGTACAGAAGCCACGTTCCGGATTTTCATCAAAAAGGGAGCCTCAAAACCGTTGAGGCTCCCTTTTTAAGCGCTATATCAGCTCAGCGAGGCTGTTTATCTCTGTGTTGACGTGTCGCGGCGGGTTCGACAGACTCAGGAGAAGAGATCTCATTTAGAAGTTGATCAGTGAATTCTAAAAGTGTAGAGACGGCTTCGGAGTTGACGGATGGATTTTCATAACCGTGCGCAATTGCGTTGCGACCGGCCATCAGAATGCGGAGTTGCTGGTAATCATTCCGATTGATCAATCCTTCTTCTACAGCCTGTTTCAAGAGATGAGCAGGGGCGAGGCTACGGGGTTCGATACCCTCCGAACTCAGCAAGAGACGGAGGGCCGCCTCCAATGCAGCCCACCCGCTTAACATCGCGGGACTGACATATCCGTCCTTCAATAAACTGCGTCCCTCTTCGAGCGCATGATGCGCTCTTTCTGAATCGAAAGCAACTGAGCCCGTGGAAGGTTCACCAGGGCTGTCATTCACGACTATCAGCTCAAATCGCCAGCCGGGTTGTCCTTCGAGCAGACGAGCCAAATCGCGTGCCTGAGCCTCCGCAGCAAGGGATCGTCTGGACTTGACTTCGACAACGGCTCTCTCTCCGCCGCGCGAGTGACAATCAGCGTATCGCTATCCTGACGTACGAGACTACCTATCGAGCTACAAAATTCTGGAAAAATGCAGATTCACTATCTTGAAATTGTGACACCCGATGTAGAAACAGCATGTGCGCTCTACTCAAAAATGTATGGCATTACTTTCAGTGACGCGGACGATAACTTGGGGGGTGCTCGTACTGCGAATTTGGCCGATGACAGTAAATTAGGCATCAGAACGCCACTTCGCGAC
>JBCBFY010000085.1:0-22815 GCA_038527325.1 Cyanobacteria bacterium J06614_10 | reverse complement strand
GAAACCCCCTACTACCCACACAAGGAATAATGCTGGTATTCGCACATATTCATTAGCATTCAACATCTCGAATAAACTGCTCAAGCGACATATCGGCAGCATTGCCTGAGTAGCTGGATAGACTGGATAAACAGCCCCATGAAAAAGCCCTCCCTTAAACACGTAAGGGAGGGTTTAGTGCTGCCAAAAGCAGCTCACTCAATCAAAGAGGTACGCATCAGCGAGGTAGCCACGCTACCTCGCTGATGTAATCTAGGCGATGCTTGCCATCCTCACATCGTTAGTAGCTAGCAGCTGCTGTAGCTCCTCGGAGTCTACCGTCTCTTTGTCTACGAGCATTTCAGCCAGCTTGTCCAAAATGTGGCGGTTCTCGACGAGCACGCGCTTGCAGCGCTCGTAGGCCTGGTCGACCAGTGCTCGCACCTCAGCATCAATAGAAGCTGCGGTCTTCTCGGAGAAGTCTCGCTCACTGGCGATGTCTCGACCCAGAAACGGGTTGCCCTGCTGACGGCCCAAAGCCACTGGGCCAAGCTCATCGCTCATGCCAAATCGCGTCACCATTTGCCGGGCAGTGCGTGCCACCTGCTGAAGGTCGTTAGAAGCCCCTGTCGTGACTTCCTCATCGCCAAAGACAATCTCTTCAGCTAGCCGACCACCTAGGGCAACAGCCATCTGATTCTGCAGGTAAGAGCGAGAGTATAAGCCAGACTCCAAGCGCTCTTCGCTTGGGGTGAACCAAGTCAAACCACCTGCGCGGCCCCGGGGGATGATGCTGATTTTTTGCACTGGGTCGTAGTCGGGCATCAGGGCGCCCACTAGAGCGTGGCCTGCTTCGTGATAAGCCACCAGCGTCTTGCGCTTCTCGCTCATCACCCGGTCCTTCTTCTCAGGACCAGCCAAAACGCGATCAATCGCATCATTGACCTCATCCATCGCAATCTCAGTCAAGTTGCGACGAGCCGCCAAGATAGCTGCCTCGTTCAGCAGGTTGGATAGGTCAGCCCCTGTGAATCCAGGTGTCCGGCGCGCAATTTTTTCTAGGTCGACATCCTTAGAGAACGTCTTACCACGAGAGTGAACGTTCAAAATTTCCAGGCGACCGGCATAGTCAGGTCGGTCTACCACCACCTGGCGGTCAAAACGACCTGGGCGCAATAGAGCCGCATCCAATACGTCGGGGCGGTTAGTCGCCGCGATGATAATGATGCCAGTGTTGCCTTCAAAGCCGTCCATCTCTGTCAGCAGCTGGTTGAGCGTTTGTTCACGCTCATCGTTGCCCCCGCCAAGGCCTGCACCACGCTGACGACCCACCGCATCAATCTCATCGATAAAGACGATACAAGGTGCGTTCGACTTCGCCTGCTCGAACAGGTCACGAACACGAGAGGCACCGACACCTACAAACATCTCCACAAATTCTGAACCAGAGATGGAGAAGAAGGGAACGCCAGCTTCACCTGCAACAGCTTTTGCGAGCAGCGTTTTACCTGTACCCGGAGGACCTACAAGCAGAACGCCTTTGGGGATCTTGGCACCAATCGCTGTAAAGCGGTCAGCATTCTTTAGGAAGTCAACGACTTCAGTCAGCTCCAACTTGGCCTGGTCAATACCAGCTACATCGCCAAAGGTTACCTGGGTCTGAGGCTCCATCTGGACGCGAGCCTTAGACTTACCAAAGTTCATTGCCTGGCTACCCGGGCCATTTTGGGCACGGCGAAACAGGAAGAAGAGCGCCACCAAAAGCAGCACCGGAATAATCAGCGCGCTAAAGACTTTTACCAGCGCGCTCTCATCTTGGGTGGGCTGAACGGAGATATCGACATCGTTTGTGGTGAGCAAATCTACCAGACCTGGATCTTGGGGTAGGTTGACCACAATCCGCCCAGTTCCGTCGGGGGAAGCAAACCGAGCTTGAGACTTGTCCGACGTAATGGCGACGCTCTCTACGCGGCCCTGTTGGACTTCGTCAATAAATTTGCTGTAGCGCCAAGACTGAGTCTCGACACGGGGTTGATCAAAAAATGCAGTTGCCAAGGCAATGACAACGACGACGAGTAATACGTAAAGACCCGCGTTTCTCCAGCGTTTATTCACCGGGGGAAGCCTCCTTAATAATTGAGTGAGGATGCCTAGTCTTAAAGCTAGCCTAGCTATGAAATCAAGGCCTAAAGCTCAACACTGTTAGCGTTATTCCTTTGTTATTAACTTATGTTAACTCATTTCAGGAATCATCTGCTGTGCGCATCTTGCTTGGACAATTCTCAAAAAAATTCGACTGTGCAATCTGCTGCTGTAGCGCTCGCTGAAGTGCTTTGAGACTAGCGTGTTGGGCGTCATACTTTAGTGTAGTCTGCCCATCAAAAATTGTGTGAATCGGCACAAGCTCGACAACGCAGTTGCTGTAGGCGATCGCATCAAACCCTTTCAGCACAGGTCGCGTCCAGGGCTCCCCTTCCACCACCTGCCCAGACTCAGTCAACAGTCTCTGCAGACGGCCTCTCATCAAACCCGGCAAACACTGGTGGGTCAATGGCGTCCACCAGCGCCCCTCGGCCCACCCCCAAAGATTGCCCGTCGCCGTCTCCAGCCAGTTTCCTTGCGCACCAGTCAAAATCGCCTCGCTCGCACCGACGCGCTGCGCTTGCTGCTTGGCCAACCAACAAGCCAGATAGTTTCCGGTCTTGTGGATTGGCAAGCTGCGCCCATAGTCGGGCGGTGCCAGCCAGCAGGCTACTCCCTCGCGCTGCTGCTGGGCTAGCTGTTTTGGCAGCTGCCTACCCGCAATCCAGACCTTGCCATCAGGGAAAAGCGTCAGCCGCAAAACAGGATAGTGGTGCTGCAACTGCTGCGCACCGATGCGTAAGCTGGGCCAGTCGGGTAGCGTCCATTGGAAAGCAGTTGCAGAGTGTGATAGGCGATCGCAATGCTCAACCCACTGGGTCATCGGATGGTCCAAACGCTGCTCATACACCCGCAGAGTTGTAAACACCGTCGCTCCAAACCGCAGCCCAGGATCACCCACAAGGCGACGAAACTGAGCGGCACCTGCCATTTCACCAGCGTCTTCTACGACCTGGTCCTTGTCAAAGTCTTCTTCGTCAGTGCCCTTATAAAGGTGACCGTCATACCAGAACATCACGCTACAAGGCTCAGCGCCTCACCCATTACCACTGACTAGAACGCTCAAACGCTGCGCAGCTGCCATCAGAAGTTACCTGCAGCCCGACCAAGGGAGACTCCGGATTGCGACATCGCTGACCGCGCAAATGGCGACAGTAATAGCAGGTTTGCTCAGCTGCCACGCCACCTCTGGGTACTACCTGCATCAGCTCTTGCTGATTGAGCCCTCGAATCACCAGCTGATCGCCCTGCCAGCTCGCCTCGATCACACCGGTATCCGCCAGCTGCGCAAAGCGCGGGTCAGTCTCCAAACTCTGAGGCAACCTCAGCTGCACCCCCTCAGCATTCATATCCACCTCACCCTCATAGAAAGCATCTCGTGGCGGGGCTGGCTGCCAGAAAGCAGCCGCCAAGGGCAGGTCAATTTTTTGCTCCGGTGTGGGTAAATGTAGCTGATAGCGAGCTTGTAGCGCGTCTAAACTGGCCAAATTTGTAAGCTGCTGCGATCGCCCATGCACAAACACAACGTGTTGCGGACGTAGATTATGAATGAGCTGGGTAGTTCCACCGCCGTCACAGTGGTTTGTGAGCATGTAGTGCTCTATTTCTACCTGGTTGGTGGGCATCACATCGTTCACTTCCGCAAACCAGTCGAACGCATTGCGCCGCGTATCGAGCTGACTTTGCCACAGGCCAATATTGCTCATTTCGGAGACAAAAACCGTCCACTGAGCGCCATCCGCCTGACAGTACAAGCTGGGATGGGTCGCCGGATGCACAATGAAAATAGCCGCGTCTGAACGTTCTGCGATCGCCTTTGCCGACACCCCTGCGCCTAGCCGTCTCACCCGAGGCAGCACTCGCTCATCCCAAAACAGCGGCTGATGCTGTGCAAAGTTTTGCACAGTAGCCGGTAGCGAGGAGAGACAGGCCAGGTAAACATCGCAACCCATCCCGATTAAAGGATCGACCCAAACATCAATCGGCTGACCAGTGAAGTGATGGTGACTGCGCACCAGCATCAGCAGCTCTTGCCCCAGCCCTAGCAAAGGCACCGGAAAGATCACCCGCCCTCGATTGCGCAGCGCCTCAGAGAGACGGTCTACCAGATAATTCTCCTGCTGCTTGCGGTTGGGATGGCGCTCAGTGCCATAGCTGCCCTCAACGATCATCACGTTGGGCTTGAGGTTGCGCAGCTCAGCCAGCGGTAGGCCATCTACCAGGCGACCATTGGATAAAAAACAGTCCCCACTGTAAAAAATGCTGTAGGTTCGCTGGGAAGTTTTGTACGTAATGAGGAAGCAGGCTGCACCTGGCAGATGCCCTGCTGGCCACAGCTGCACCAACAACCCTGGCGCAATTTCGACTGGGGTTCGCCACGGCAAAGGACGGCAAAAATGCGTGTCTTCGTATCCGGGCCAGTTGAGCGGGAGCAGTTTGGCCGTCACCTCGCTGCTAAAAATGGGCAGATGGGGAAACGTTTGGTGTAGCGGCAAGAGCCCTCTGACATGGTCAGTGTGGGCATGGCTACAAAACACAAAGTCGGCAGACACCTCTCGCAGCTGTCGAATATCGGCTAGACCGCAGTCGAGCAAAATTGCATAGGGGCCGATCTGTACGCGCAGACAAACCCCTTCGTCTTCGTAGCCGACGCTGTAGGGCAGGCAGGACAGCTCAGTCACAGGTGGTCAAAAGCACAGAACGTACTCGGTTAAAAGAAGCCAGCAAAGAAGTTAACGAAAACCCACTCATGCGAGGGGGAAGGGCGGCTTAATGGGCTGAGCCATTGCCGTGGTAGTTTTCAGAGTCGTAAAACCCGTTCCGAGTGCCAAAAAACAGGCAAGACACGGTAAAAAGACCCGTCATCACGAAAAGTAGCAGCTTAATATCCATAATGTAAAAGTTAATAACGCTGGTAACGACTGTTTGGAGTTCGGTAAAAATCACACACAGAAACCTAGCTATGGGCGATTTTCACGAGAGTTCGCCTATGCATGGCTCCTTCCAAGGATCGTAACAACTTCATTTGCAAGAACTGCCAATTCTTAATGGTTTATGACAAATACCTTTGAGCAAGGAAAAAAGCACGACGAGCCGTTTGCACCAACCCGCATGATTCAGCCGGAGTGGTGCGATCGCCCTTCCGTAGAAGTTGCGCCAGCACTGCTAGGGTGCCATCTGATTCGTCAGCTGCCCGGCGGCCCACTTATTCGTAGCACTATTGTTGAAACCGAAGCCTATGCACCTGGCGATCCTGCCTGCCATGCCTACACTGGCAAAAGCAAACGCAACGCCGCTATGTTTGGTCCACCCGGTCACTGCTACGTCTATCTCATCTACGGCATGTATCACTGCTTAAATGTAGTGACCGAGCCAGAAGGCGTTGGCAGCGCAGTTTTGATCCGAGCGCTGGAGCTAGAAAGCATCCCTCCGCATCTGACGGCCAAACAGGTCGCTAAGCCCCACCGCATCGCAGCAGGGCCAGGTAAGCTTTGCAGAGCGCTCGCTGTAAATCGCGACCTAACTGGAAAACGCTACCATCCGGACAATGGCCTTTGGCTAGAACTTGGTACACGCTCTTTTTCAGAGCAAGCCATCGTACAGACGACTCGCATCGGTATTACTAAGGCCGCAGAACGACCGTGGCGCTGGTATCTCAAAGAGAGCGCTTCGGTCTCGCGTCGATAAGATCTGCTGAGAAGATCTACAAATCCGCCGAAAAGTCTAAAGCGGCCTACAGGACCAGCTCTTTACCACTATCTGTAAACTTCACAGCATCGACGTTCCAGTCTGGATTGTTAAGCAGGGTTTCTTCTACGCTGCCAAACAGCGCTCGTTGCTCACAGCTAGAGAGTGAAACAAACTGTCGCTCTGAGCCCGGTGCCAGCTGCATATCGACAATTGCTGTATTGCCGTTGATATTGACCTGATAGCCCTCTAACTTAAACGCGTTGTATTCAACGGCGCCGACGGCCTTACCCACTGCTTCGCTCATCGCTTGGTCACTGGGCAACTGCACCGTTTCTTCTACAAAGTCGTTGCACTGGGCGTCGATGGTGTACACCGACACGGTGACCATTTCATCGGTTTGCTCGGGCTGCTTCTCAAAAGTGCCTTCGCCATCTGGCTGCGCCTGTGTCGGGGGCGCTTTGTCCGGTGAGTCTACGGCAGGGGGTGGGGTCTCTTTGGGCAGTTCCACAACGTCGGGAGTGGGGTCTGCTGCTGGTTCTTCGACCGTTTTTTCGGGGGCGGTCGCACAGCCTACGACCACCAGACTCAGCGCTAGAGCAAGGCCTGTGACATAGGTATGATTGAACCTGCTGGGCGCAAGCCTGGAAATACGCGCTTGAATATGCTCTTGCAACCAAACCATCTGACGAAATACTGAGTACAGCACTATATAAAGGTATCCCTATCCTACAAAACAGTCGACCGACCTGTCCCAATTATGTGCCAATTTGCAAAGCTTATGGCCGGTAGAGCGTGCAGGCCAATAGATTTTCCCCGATTGATTTTTTCCCTATGAATAACTTTCCCTGGAACCGTCGTCATATCATCTCGCTAGCCGACTTTCAGCCCCACGAGTACGAAAATGTGCTGCAGACCGCGCTGAGCTTCCAAGGCGTCCTCTCCAGGCGAACTAAAAAGGTCCCCACTCTGCAGGGCCAAGTCGTTGCCAATTTGTTCTTCGAGCCCTCAACGCGGACCCGTAGCAGCTTTGAACTTGCCGCGAAACGGCTATCGGCAGATACGCTGAATTTTTCACCGGGCAGCTCTTCCCTTTCCAAAGGAGAAACTATCTTAGATACGGCCAAGACCTATTTGGCCATGGGCACAGACCTGATGGTAATCCGTCACAGGGGGTCGGGCGTACCAGCCACCATCGCTCAAGAAATGGACCGGCTAGACTCTGGCGTGGGCGTCCTAAATGCAGGGGACGGTCAGCACGAGCATCCCTCACAAGCCCTGCTCGATCTGCTGACACTGTGCAATGCCTGCAATCCTCAGCAGCCCACCACCCAGGATCTCAAAGGCAAAAAAATCGCCATCGTCGGCGACATCCTTCACTCTCGGGTGGCGCGCTCGAACCTCTGGAGCCTTACTGCCTGTGGCGCCGAAGTCCATTTGGCGGCCCCGCCCACACTCTTGCCCAAAGCCTTTGCCGAAGCTTTTTCGACGCCGCTCGACACCCAGCAAGGCCGATTAGAACGCCAGGTATTTGTGCATTGGCATCTAGAGAAAGCTTTAGAAGGCGCTGACTTTGTAATGGCATTAAGACTCCAGAAGGAGCGCATGAGCGCCAATCTTTTGCCCAGCCTGCGGGAGTATCACCAGCAATTTGGCATCACGCGCGATCGCATTAAACACTGCCATCCCACGGTCAAACTCCTTCACCCTGGCCCTACTAATAGAGGCGTTGAAATTACCTCTGACTTAATGGACGATCCCGCACTGAGCCTAGTTTCTAAGCAGGTTGCCAGCGGCGTTGCTGTCCGCATGGCGCTGCTGTATCTCATGGGCGGCTCAAAGCAACAGACGAATCCGAAGCCTGTCTCAGCCTAGGTAAATCAGAAAGCTACTGTTCAGCGGTCAAATTTGAGAACGAACTGTGCAGGCGCAAGATGCTCTCTTCTATGTCTGCAGCACCGGGGTCTGCCACATCGGGTGAGTAGCGGCTAAATAGGAAGATCGTTTCGTCGCCGTAGCCAATAAAGGTTGCGATCGCCGAACTCAACTCATCTGGACGGTCAGCCAGCCACATCACCAGCGCTGTCTGCTCATCGATTTCCACGCTGCGATAGCGGCTAACAGCGGACCCTTCCTCAATGAAGCTGTTGATATTGGCATCGACTAGGGGGCCCGGTGGTGAATCAACCCGAAACACTTGAGTAATGACTTGCTGAAACCCTGCCGTCGGTGCCGCCTCGATAGCGACAATACCGCTGTCATCAACTTCCACTTGCCAGGTCGCCGGATAGTCAATCGACATTTTGCCATCGCTGTAGTTGGCCATCTCCACAGCTTCTGCCTCTGACTCTATCAGCGACTCTGGCGGTGGCAGTGCCTCTTCTGCAGGAATAACAGGAATCGCAGCTTGGCCCAGTAAAAGGGACCTGTGACCAGACGTATCAGCAACTAAAAAATTTTGGTAGCTGCCCGTAAAGTCAGGAACGGTTAGGGCTGAAAAGCTCAGAAAAACGGGCAGCATAGGCAATCCTTGCGTCAGCAAAAATAGTCAGAACAGTTGTGAAACCTCAGTCTCAGGCATTATACCGACCGGACGCGTCTATCATATTTTGTTACATTTTTGTTAAGATATAAGAAAAAGCGAGCAGAAAGAGACAACCCTACACTGCGAGTTTGGGCAGAGCGCGTAGACAGAGCGTGTAGACAGAGCGCGTAGGCAAACCGCCAGTGTCGTTTCTCAAGGCTGCTCTCTTCCAATCTTTTTTCAATCCCATTCCCTTGCGTAGCGAAGACGGTTTTGTTCCTCGCCTAGAGGGCACCGATTACTGCTTACTGTCAACCCAGGAGATTCCGCACAATGCTGCGATTGGAAAATATCAGCAAAATCTATCCGACCGGTGAAGTCCTCAAAAATGTGAACTGGGAGGTAAAAGTCGGAGAGCGCATTGGGTTAGTTGGTGTCAATGGCGCTGGCAAATCCACTCAGCTGAAAATTATCCAGGGCGAGATTGAACCTACTACCGGCGCCATTATCCGGCCCAGCGGACTCCATATTGCCGCTCTCAATCAAGAATTTGAGGTCGATCCCCGGCGAACGGTTCGCGAAGAGTTCTGGACAGTGTTTACAGAAGCCAACAAAATTCAACAGGCACTGGCTGATATTCCTATCCAAATGGAAAGCGCCGACCCAGACCAGCTAGAGAAGCTGATCAACCAGCTCGACAAAAAACAGCGCCAGTTTGAAGCCTTGGACGGCTATGGCCTCGAATCCAGAATCGAAAAAATCCTGCCTGAAATGGGCTTTGATAGCGATGCGGGGGATCGCTTAGTAAGCTCATACAGCGGCGGCTGGCAGATGCGCATGGGCCTAGGCAAGGTTTTGCTCCAGTCTCCAGACCTGCTACTGCTAGACGAGCCAACCAACCACCTCGACCTCGAAACCATTGAGTGGCTAGAGACCTATCTCAAAGGACTCACCATTCCCATGGTGATCGTCTCCCATGACAGAGAATTTCTAGACCGGCTGTGCACATCCATCGTCGAGACCGAGCGAGGCGTGTCGACTACATACTTGGGCAACTACAGTGCCTACCTCACTCAAAAAGCTGAAAACCAGGCTGCGCAGCTCAGCACTTACGAGCGTCAGCAAAAAGAGATCGCAAAGCAACAAACGTTTGTAGACAAATTTCGAGCGAGCGCGACGCGCAGTACCCAGGCCAAAAGTAGAGAAAAGCAGCTGGCTAAAATTGATCGCATAGAAGCTCCCATCGCCGACTTGCGGGGGTTGCAGTTTCAGTTTCAGCCTGCGCCCAGAAGTGGACGCGAGGTGGTCACCATTAGCGATATGACCCATAGTTATGGAGAGAAAATTTTGTTTTTGGGGGCGTCGCTCGAAGTGGAGCGGGGCGATCGCATTGCTTTTGTCGGTCCTAACGGAGCAGGCAAATCCACCCTACTGCGACTCATTACCGGTTTGGAGGCGCCAGACGATGGCACCGTAAATATCGGTGCTCACAACGTGATCCCCAGCTACTTTGAGCAAAATCAGGCCGAAGCTCTAGACCTATCTAAAAGTGTGCTGGAGACGATTCACGACGAAGTTCCCGACTGGAAAAACGAGGAAGTTCGCACCCTGCTAGGACGATTTTTGTTTAGTGGAGATGCCGCCTTTAAACGGGTCGAAGCGCTGAGTGGGGGTGAAAAGGCCCGGCTTGCTCTTGCCAAAATGCTGCTGCAGCCTGCGAACCTACTGATCCTTGACGAGCCTACTAACCACCTTGATATTCCAGCTAAGGAGATGCTGGAGAATGCGCTCAAAACCTACGATGGCACAGCACTGATCGTTTCCCACGATCGTTATTTTGTCACTCAAGTCGCCAACAAAATTGTGGAGATCAGAGATGGGGAACTGCGCTTGTATCAGGGCGACTACCACTACTATCTCGACAAGCTCGCAGAAGAAAAAGAGCGGGCCAGGCTAGAGAAAATCGAAGCTGAAAAAGCAGCTAAAGCGGCAGCTAAACGGCAGAAGAAAAAGCAAAAAGCTAAGGAGAAGCGTCAGGCGCAAACCGCTGGATAAGACGCTTGACATGGCCCTTTCTGAGCACTATGCGGTCAGAAAGGGCCAGTGCCTTGAGCGGCCTTACAAAAGGCGCTCCAAAAGGCAACGCTTTATTTTTAGGAATGACTCGTGGTAAATATTTAACTATAAAAATTCAGATTCATTTTATAAAGCGCAAGATAGATACGCCATAACCTTCACAGAGATTAAAATCGTCTAACAATATTAAATTCGAATCTTTTACCTGAAAACTAGCGCTACGCTATGTCACATAGAGGTGATCCAAAATGACATTCCCCTGGTTGTCCCTGCAGCCGCGCAAGGTCAGGAAGCATTCTCGCAAAGGGTTGTCAGCGCACAATCAGCGCAGCCTCAAAGCCCTTAGACAGCCATCTAAGACGCTGCTCTAAGACAGTCATTAGCAAAAGGGAACCCTCGGCTCAGCGCCGTTGTCCCTGCTGCTCAAGAGCATCTCAAATCGTCATCAATAGCCATCTACTGGTAGTTGTCGGCACCTTAGGAGATGTCTCGCATCTAAGGTTTTAAGTAAGGCGACATTTTAAGTAAGGCGATCTTGAGAAAAGCGCAGGCTTATCAGACCGCAAAGGATGCATCTCAATAGAATCTCTGTGGCGCGCTCCATGCAGCCACATGCGGGTTCACGCATCTCTCAATCATTGCAAATCGTAGAGGATTTTTTGGTATGGCAGACTCGCCTATTTCTCCAATGGTGCTTGTGATCCTAGATGGATGGGGCTGCCGAGAAGATAGCAACGGCAATGCAATCAGCCATGCCAACACGCCGATCATGGATAGCCTATGGGCGTCTTACCCCAGCGCGCAGATCAATACCTCTGGCAAGTATGTGGGTTTGCCCAACGGCCAAATGGGCAATTCAGAAGTTGGGCATCTCAACATTGGGGCGGGCAGAGTGGTTCCCCAAGAGCTAGTGCGCATTTCTGATGCGGTTGAGAACAAAAGCATCCAGGAAAATCTCGACCTGCTCAAGGTGTGCCAGAAGGTCGCCTATGTCAACAGCACGCTGCATCTGATAGGGCTGTGCTCAGAGGGCGGGGTACACTCTCACCTCAATCATCTGATAGGCCTGCTAGAAATGGCCAAAGACCAGGGGCTGGCAGATGTGTGCATCCATGTGATTACCGATGGCCGCGATACAAAGCCGACAGACGGACAGTTTGCCATTGTCAAGCTGCAGGATGCGATTGAGCGCATCGGCATTGGCCGGATGGTGACCTTGAGTGGGCGCTACTATGCAATGGACCGAGACAATCGCTGGGATCGCATTGAGAAGGTCTACCGAGTAATGACCGAGGATGGCGAAGGCAGCGGCCAATCGGCGCTCGACGCGGTCAAGGCGTCTTATGATGTCGGCGTCAACGATGAATTTGTTGAGCCGGTGCGGCTAGCCCCCGGTGCGGTCAAGGCAGAAGACGGCGTGATTTTCTTTAACTTTCGGCCAGACAGAGCGCGCCAGCTCACCCAGGCTTTTGTGAAGCGAGACTTCAACGGGTTCAAGCGGGATCCTATCTTGCCGCTGACGTTTGTCACCATGACGCAATACGACCCCTCGCTACCTGTAGGGGTTGCTTTCAAGCCCCAGTGCCTCAAAAACATTTTGGGTGAAGTGATTTCTCAGCAGGGGCTCAAGCAGTTTCGCACCGCCGAAACAGAAAAATACGCTCACGTTACCTACTTCTTCAATGGCGGCCTCGAAGATCCCTTCCCCGGAGAAGACCGCGAGCTTGTCCCTAGCCCCATGGTGGCCACCTACGATAAAGATCCCAAAATGTCGGCCAAGAAAGTGACCGATACCGCGATCGCCGCCCTCAAAAAGCGCGAGTATTCCCTAGTTGTCATGAACTACGCCAACCCTGACATGGTGGGCCACACCGGTAATATGGATGCGACGGTCAACGCGCTAGAAGCCGTCGATGCCGAAATTGGCCGTCTCATCTCAGCCATTGGCAGCGTTGGGGGCACCGCGCTGATCATTGCTGACCATGGCAACGCCGAGTATATGCACGATGAGCAGGGTCGTCCTTGGACAGCACACACCACAAATCCAGTGCCCTTTATTTTGATTGAAGGGGAAGGCTTGAAGATTCCTGGACACGGTTGCGAAGTGCAGCTCAGGCAAGAAGGTGGCTGTCTTGCAGACGTTGCACCGACGATTTTACAAATCCTGCAGCTCCCGATCCCTGAGGAGATGACCGGCCAGTCGATGATCGTAAAGTCTGCTGCAGACTATCGGCCAAGCCGTACCCCTGTTAAAGTCTCTCTGCAGAGGTAGCAGACTCCTCTTATGGCAAGACATCGTGCGCATAGGTGTAGGGCGGGATGCGTCAGATAGCTTGCTGAGATAGGATTAGCTTGCTGAGATAGGATGGCTCTACTAGGATAAAATGTAGCTTGGCTGACCTACCGGGCAGCAGACGAACGAAGGATTTTTGATGATAGTTACTGTAGTCAAAGTGATTTGGGCGATCGCAGCAGTTGGTGTCTGCATACTTGTGCTGCTCCACAGCCCCAAAGGTGACGGGCTCGGCGCACTCGGCGGTCAGGCACAGCTATTTACCAGCACCAAGAGCGCGGAAGAAACCCTCAACCGAGCAACTTGGCTACTCACCATTATTTTTATGACGCTGACGGTACTCCTCAGTGGTCCCTGGCTAGAAGCGGCTGCATAGAATACTGTCTCTAAGAACACTGTCTCTAAGAATACTGTCTCTAAGAACACTCTCTCTAGGCCTATCGCTAAGGGGAGTGTTCGCAGCAAACCTCCTACGTATCTGTGACCTGCATAATCTTGATTGGGTGATGTCCCTTGATGGGGTTTAGCTGTCGCTTACCCGCTTCAGACAGCGCCTGATAGGCCTTGTCAATAATCATTTGCTCGCGATTAGTTGGGTGATTGCGGTCTGCAAGGGCGCCGCCCACTTTGGCGTCGATAGCAACGACCGAATCATCCTGGAGGGCGATGGGCTCCTTCGTCAGCACAGACTGAAGCGTTTCACCGTATTGCCTGAGCGCGGTCTTATCCATTCCTGTGAGCACACACAGAAACTGTGCGCCATCTGGATGTTGGCTATCGCAGTACAGCCAGGTATCTACCGTCACGTTTTGCCGAATGATGGTGGCGATCGCTTCATCTAGCAGCGTATTTTGGCGCTCAGTCGTTGCCACTTCTCCGAGCGGCTCGCGGCGATGCGCCTCCACCACCAATAGCCCAATCGCATCGAACTGAGGATTGCCTGGCTGTAGCTTCATCTGCTGAATCAGCGCGGCGATGGTTTTTGGCAGCGCCTCAGAAGAAATGAGCCCTGTGTTCGCATCGATGAGTCCTAGCGCTTGCAGAAGATTTTGATGACTCTGACGCAAGCGGTTCGTGTTTTGGTCTTTTACTGAGAGGGTGCGATCGCGCTCCTGCAGCTGATCTTCAAGTGACGTGGTCTGTCGCTTGGCCCTAGAGACCTGCCAGCCGCGTCGTAACAGCGCAGGCAGCAGCACCAGTAGCCCGATCAGCACGCCGATCGCCAGGGTAGACAGCAGCAACAGCGCCAGTGAGAATTCATACTGCTGCACCAGCAGATTAACCTCGACAGGAACATTGTTTTGCAGGGCAAAGGCAATGGCAATAAACGCAATAACGATTGCAGCAACGATTAAAAAGACCATGGATACTGGGGCACACCAAAAAGCTAGTGAAAACACCTTTAGACTATCGCAGAGAGGTCATAGAGCCTACATACGCTAGGCATAACCTATCAGCACGACACAGCAACAGTCCTCACCGTGATCAGTAAGGACTGTCGACAAGAAAATCACAGTCAGCAGAACGGCGTCATCGGCCAGCGCTACAGCGAAACCATAATCTTCGAAATCAGCTGAGGCGGAATACGGTTGAGCGCGGCCTGCTGACTGGCAAGCCCCAACTGTTCTTTTTGCGATCGCAAGTTTGCAACAATCGCATTTAACCGGGCCTGATACGCCGGTGAGTCTTCTTCGAGATCAGCGATGGCTCGCACGTAGCTGTAGAGGGATTTTTGTAAGCTAGCTGCAATATCGTGCTGAGACGATAGGCTACCGATCATCTGAGCATGCACATCACCCAGACAGTGGTAGATGGCCGCACTGTCCATCTGACTCAAGACATTGTGTCCTTCAGCGGTCCGCAGCGCCGCCTCAAAAGCCGTGATCGCATTTTTCTGGTAGCGCAGCTTGGGCGCAGGTTCAATGTTCCTATCTTTTGAGAGATCCCAGTAGGCTAAGGCCAAATTGTTGTAGGTAGTGGCGCAGGCCGCTGGTGCCGTTTCGGGCGTGCGATAGTTCAGCGCATCGCGGTAGGCTGCGATCGCATTTTTCAATGACTCCACCGATGGCTGATGCTTCGCCAAACTCCAGTAGGTAATGCCCAGATTGTTTTGCACAGCCGCATAGTCTAGAGGCATACTGTCTGGCGCGTAGCCAACGAGTGCCTGGTTGTAGGCGGAGATAGCGTGGCGCAAATTTTGGACCACCTGCTCATAGTGAGAAAGCTTCCAATACACCGAGCCTAGGCTGTTGTTTAGGGTGGCATATTCCACTGGGTCTGTGTCGAAGGAGCACTTTTGCAGGGCCTTGCAGTACACGCTCACTGCCTTGTGAAAATGCACTGTTGGTTCGCCATACGTTGCCAAAATGCTATATACCGCGCCCATATTGCTGTAGAGCTGCAGCACCATCTCAGGCTCCTGCTGAAGATCTACCTTGTCGAGCGCTTCCTGGTACAGCTCGATGCTGTGATTCATGCAGTCGAGCTCTTCCTGTGGATCGCTGAGCTGCTGGGCCTTCAGCCAGTACAGGGTGCCAAGGTCGTTGAGTCCGCTGCCCCAGTCTGGATGGGGGCCACTGAGGCAGCGCAAGCCCCCTTCATAGGCTGCGATCGCAGGTTCAATGAGGTCTAATCCCCGTTCGCCAGCTTCAATCCGCTTGCGATAGCCATAACCCACCGCAAAATAATCGTCGGCAGCCTTCTGACGAGCATTTAATCGCATTGCTTCTTCAAAACGCTCTTTCTGCGGTTGAGCCGGGTTCTCAGCGACCTCGGCAGTTTCCTCAACCGCAAGGCCTTCTACTTCCGAGACAGTTGCTGAGGTTTCAGTCTCTATCGCTTCGGTCTGTATTGCGGCTATGTCATCGGTGTTTATCGGTTCAACAACCACAGGTGCTGAATCCACTGTCGCTATCTCAACTGTCGCTATCTCAACTGTCTCTATTTCAGGCGCCTTGAGGTCAGTACCCTCCGAGTTCACCGCTTCAGCGTCAGTCGTCTCTGGCACTACGGAGTCAGCTTTAGGCGTGTCCGCATCAGAATCGGCTGACGCCACTGACGGGTCGCTTGGTTGAGCGGTAGCTGGCTTAACGACGGCCATGAGCCGAATTCTCGTGGCCTCCTGGTTGGGTCTGTCATCTGTTACTACATGCCCATTTGTAGCGGCTGCTGTCTCCAACGCTGAAGCCGAAGCAACCTTGTTAGGTTCATTTGGCTGGTTATCTGACTGGCCATCTGACTGGTCCTCTGACTGGTCCTCTGACTGGTTATCTGACTGTGCAATGGCCAAATCGACTGCTTCCGACTCAGCCAGGCTCTTTTCGAAAGCCAGTGTCACCGCAGACAACATTCCAGTTGCCCCATCGTCCTCCATAAAGGACTCATCCTCACGGGGCAGGTCAGCAACTTCAGCTAGGGTGTAGAGTCGAGGTCCATTCTCCTCCTCTAATTGACCAAGTTCTGTGGTCGTTAGGTCTGTTGCTGTCTGTTCTGAATCTACCTGCTCAGGCTCGGCCTGTGCGGTCTCAAAAGCGTTAGGTTCAACGGGAGCAACCTCAATCGGCTCAAACCTTATGGACTCAATCTCGACAGGCGCTGCTTCAGAGACTGCAGGCTCAGAGGAAAGCACCTTTGAAGTCTCGGATTCGACTGGCGGCGCAGCCAGCATCTCACGAACAGGCACAATAGGCCGGTCGCCTTCACCAGCTTCTCCGTAGAGCCCAACAGTGGTTGGCAGCGGCGAATCGATATAGTCACCGACAAAATCTTCTTGTGCAACCTGGGGCTGAATAGACTGCTCCCAAGATGAGGCCATGGCGGGATCCACATCACCCAGTTCTGTTGGATCGTCAAAAATATCGGCATCTAAGTCTTCATCCCACACCGTCGACGTGGGTGTGGGATCGCTGACAAATTCAAAGACGCCGCTACGCCATTTCCAAAACGTCGGGGAAGAAGACTGGATAGTGCGCAACCAGGGCCAAGATAGCCAAATAAGCAGGCTCGTATTTAGCCGGGGGAGGAGAGCTTCAATTTTTTCGAGCGATCGCAAAAATTGACTTTGGCTTAAGGCTGGCTGATGGGTCATTCGCTCGACGCCTAGCATCTGCAGCTGAGGGATGTGGCCGCTTGTCAGGGTGGCCTGGCGAACCCAGTGGGCAACTTGGCGCGGCAGGTGGCCGTCTTCTGGGTCGAACTGTAGTCGCTCTAGTGCGATCGCGCTGTGCCCCTGCGCACTGGCATCGAAGTGAGTAGCGCTCCACTGAGTTCTCTCAAGGTCTGTCTCTAGCTGTGTGGCCAGCTGTTCTTGAAGCGTGACGCTGTCACAGACAGCGATTAAAAGTTGTCGTCTTAAATTGAGACTGAGAGATGACTTGAGGGCTTGATATGCCTGCTGGTTGACCCCGAGAATCTGACGCGATTTTGGCTGGATTGCAATCATGTGCCTGAGGTGGTAAATGTTTTCCCTTTTGCTTACTTCTCTTTTCGCAAGCGCAGCTCTATGGTCAGGAATAATTTGAGCGTCCCGCTGAAACTGCTATGCTTAAGGCTTACGCTCTAGCCCAACGGCTCCGTTCGAGTTCTCACGTTTCCTAACGCTTCAATGCCAACCTCCGTTGCCATCTCGTCTATCCGTGAACACCAGCATCCCTTGGTCCGCCAGCTGGCTCAAGAGATAGAGACAGCTTGGCAGGCGTTAGCGCTTTCGCCATTCCACCTCCCGGAAGATCTCGGGTATGTCGAAGGCAAGCTTGAGGGTGAAAAGCTGATTATTGAAAACCGCTGCTACCAGACGCCTCAGTTCCGGAAGATGCACTTGGAGCTAGCGCGCATTGGCAAAAACCTGGACATCTTGCACTGCGTGATGTTTCCCCGGCTCGACTACGACCTGCCCATTTTTGGCTGTGACATTGTCAGTGGTCGCGGTCAGGTGAGTGCGGCGATTGTTGACCTTTCTGCCGCCACCCCAGCAGGCCCGCTAACGCCAGACTACAGAGCTGCACTTCAAACCTTTGAAACGTCAAGCTACCGTCAACCCCGAGAGCTGCCCGACTGGGGACAAAAGATTTTCTCGGACCTCTGTTGCTTTGTGAAGCCCACGAATGCCGCAGAAGAACAACAGTTTCTCAATCAGGCAAAAGCCTATTTGAACGTTCATGTCCAAAAGGCTCTTGCGGCATCTTCTGTTCCTGCTCAGCGCTCGGAACTCCTTGAGAGGCAGCGCTACTACTGCAGCCAGCAACAGCAAAACGATAAGACTCGGCGCGTCCTCGAAAAAGCGTTTGATCCCCAGTGGGCCGAGCGCTATATGACCACCGTTTTGTTTGATTTGCCAGGGGCTTAGCGCTGCTGCTCCTGGTTTCATTTGTCTGCCTCCAGCCAACCGACAAAGTTATCTCACCCGCCCTGGTATCATCTCCAGATGACCCACCGTAGTCGCCTTTCTCTAATTGTGTATGGTTTCCCTTTCTCCACCGCCAGAACAGCCATCCATTCCGTCTACGCTTACAGCAGCAGGGCGATCGCCTACCTATGGACAGCTGATTGTGCTGTCGGGGCCTAGCGGCGTCGGTAAAGGCAGCTTGCTCAAGCGACTGCTGCGACACCACCCAGAGCTACAGCTTTCTATTTCAGCGACCACGCGTCAGCCCAGAGCCGGAGAGATCCACGGCCAGCACTACTACTTCGTCAGCCGGGAAAAGTTTCAGACCATGGCAAAAAATGGCGAGCTGCTCGAATGGGCAGAATTTGCCGGGAATTGCTATGGCACGCCCAAAGAACCGATTGAGCAAGCGATCGCCCAGGGCCGCAGAGTCATTTTAGAAATTGAGCTAGTTGGTGCCCGGCAGGTGCGCGCGAGCTTTCCAGATGCGATGCAAATTTTTGTAGCCCCGCCCGATGTTCAGGCGCTCGAAGATCGCATTCGCACTCGCGGACAGGAGTCGGAAAGCGCGATCGCTAAGCGACTAGCCCGGGCAAGCGTAGAACTTGCGGCCGCTAGCGAATTTGACGTACGCATTGTCAATGACAACTTCGAGCAAGCGCTAGCCGACCTTGAAGCCGCCATCTTTGGGTAAGTACTCTATGATGAGTTCACCCATTGATCACTGCGATGTGAAACGCGGCTTCCTAGCCAGTGAGCATCCGCAGTAATATCGGATGCCTCTACGCGTTTGCCTATCACAGCTGGTTTCAAGATGCTTACCCTCACAAAGGCGCAGCCGAGCATTCAATAGATGGCGCAGCCGAGCAGCCGCTAGAAGGCGCAGCCGAGCAGCCACTAGCAAGCCTTATCGAAGCATGCGTCCTCCGGTGACTCGTGGTTTGGTGACTCGTGGTTTGGTGACTCGCTGTTTGGCCACAGGTGTGCTCATTAGCTTCATGGCCTGCTCTCCGCAATCAACCACCACCGCCAGCCGCGATATTCCCAGTCTAGAGAGCGCTCCGGGGGCTGCCGATGTTGACCCGCCTCCGCCCGCGTCAGATCGCATCGCTGAAAGGGCAGCTGTAAGCGATTTGTCTTGCGAAGCTCCAACGACACAACTGGAGATGAACCAGTGCGCTCAACTGGCTTACGCCGTCGCCGATGTCGAACTCAATCAGGTTTACCAAATCTTGAAGTCGCGGCTACCAGCGACCGGGCAGCAAGCACTTACTGAAGCAGAGCTAGCCTGGATCACTTTTCGCGATCTCGACTGCGGATTCGACCGAGATCAGTATGCTGGCGGCTCCATCGCGCCGATGATTTACAGCGATTGCCAGGAAGAACAAACGATCTTGCGCACGCAAGAGCTAGTGCAGACCGAGCTACCGGATCAAAGCTACGAGGAAACTGACGCCGCGCTCAATCAAACCTACGAGTCCCTGCTATCTGTGCTTAGAGAAGAGCGGCAGCGTGCATTTGTCGATGTGCAGCTGGCCTGGATTGCCTATCGCGATCGCCACTGCACTTTCGAAGTCCTCTACAGCCAAACCGTCATCGAAGAATCCCAATGCCTCGCTCGAATGAGCGCCCTGCGAACCGAACAGCTCCAAGCAGATATCGAGCAAAACAGCCTCTAGCGTGCTATCGATTTGAAGAAGACTGCACGAGCTAAACGCTATCGCGATACTCTATAAACTCTTCAACCTACAAACTGCTTCCATAAAAGGCCGCAATGGCGAGCCGCTGTTATTTGGCTTTATAGTTTATGGAAGTCCTCTGTGATCCTACCTGCATCTCGATATGACGTCCTCTGCCCCAACGCCCGAACAGCTGCGCTTGCAAGAAGACAAAAACAAGCAGGTCAACTGGAAAAAATGGGGTCCCTACCTGAGTGAACGGCAGTGGGGAACCGTACGAGAAGACTACAGCCCTGAAGGGAACGCCTGGGACTATTTTCCTCACGATCAGGCGAGGTCCCGGGCCTATCGGTGGGGAGAAGATGGCATCCTCGGCCTCTGCGACGATCGTCAGCTGCTGTGCTTTGCCCTCTCGATGTGGAATACCCAAGACCCCATTCTCAAAGAGAGATTTTTTGGCCTCACTGGCAACGAGGGCAATCATGGGGAAGACGTCAAAGAGTATTACTTTTACCTAGACAGTACGCCGACCCATTCCTACATGAAGGCGCTGTACAAGTATCCGCAGCGCGAGTTTCCCTATCAGCAGCTGGTGGAAGGAAATCGGGCGCGCGATCGCACCGAGCCTGAATACGAACTGATGGAGACGGGCATTTTTGAGGGCGATCGCTACTTCGACGTGCAGGTCGAATACGCCAAAGCCACCGCCGAAGATACCCTCATCCAAATTTCTATCACCAACCGCAGCGCCGAAGCTGCCCCCTTCCATTTGCTGCCCACCCTCTGGTTTCGCAACACCTGGTCTTGGGATACAGACACCATTAAGCCAACTATCAAAGTAGCCGCGAGCAAGCCAGACCTGTCGGTCATCGAAGCCCACCATCCTGAACTTGGCAACTATTGGCTGTATTGCCAAACGCCCGAGCCCGTCACCCTAAAGCAGTCACCCTCCGCCGACTCACCCAGTAGCCAGTGGGTGCCTTTAGGCAGCCAGCAAACCCCCTTCAACGAAGGCACCTTCCCAGCGCCCAACGGCCTGCTCTTTACCGAAAACGAAACCAACAAAGTAAAGCTCTTTGAAACGGACAGCGCCTCTCCCTACGTCAAAGATGCCTTCCACAGATACATCATCAACGGTGAAACAGACGCCATCAACCCCGTACAAACCGGCACTAAGTCAGCCATTCACTACGCCCTGACCATTGCCCCTGGCGAAACCCAACAAATCAAGCTGCGGCTCTCTAACAATGACTCACTTAGCGATCCGCTGGGGCAACCCTTCCAAGACATTTTCCAGCAGCGCTTAGAAGAAGCCGATAAGTTTTACCATCAGCTTTCTCCCTTTGTGCATACAGACGATCAGCGCAACGTTCAGCGCCAAGCCTTCGCTGGCATGATGTGGGTAAAACAGTACTACCTCTACGATGTTCATACCTGGCTAAAGGGCGATCCCGACACCATCGACCCGCCACCAGAGCGCAAAAAAGGAAGAAACAAGCACTGGCACCATCTCGATAGCCAAGATATTCTCTCTATGCCAGATACCTGGGAGTATCCCTGGTTTGCAGCTTGGGACACTGCCTTTCACTGCATTCCCCTGTCGATGGTCGACCCGGAGTTTGCCAAGCAGCAGCTCGATGTGATGACCCGCGAATGGTACATGCATCCAAACGGGCAGCTACCGGCCTACGAGTGGGCCTTTGGCGATGTAAACCCGCCTGTGCACGCTTGGGCAACCTGGCGCATTTACAAAATAGAAAGAAAAATGACTGGGAAGGGCGATCGCCTCTTTCTAGAGCGCCTCTTTCAAAAGCTGCTGCTCAACTTTACCTGGTGGGTCAACCGGAAAGACACAGAAGGCAACAACGTTTTTGAAGGTGGCTTCCTTGGCCTAGATAATATTGGAGTCTTTGATCGCAGCAAGCCCCTGCCGACAGGTGGCAGACTAGAGCAGGCAGACGGCACCAGCTGGATGGCCATGTACTGCCTAGACATGCTCTCCATCTCCCTGGAGCTAGCCCTCGAAAATCCGGTCTACGAAGACATGGCCACCAAGTTCTTCGAGCACTTCATTTACATCTCCGAGGCCATGAACGAAACCGGAGAACATGCCACTCAGCTTTGGGACGAAGAAGACGGCTTCTTCTACGATGTGCTTCATCTCCCCGATATGACGCGCATCCCCATCAAGATTCGCTCCTTGGTTGGCCTGATGCCGCTGTACGCCACCACCACCCTCGAACCAGAACTCATGGACCGGCTACCCGGCTTCAAGGAGCGCCTAGAGTGGTTTGAAGCCAACCGAGAAAGCCTCTACAAAAACGTCACCACCTCAGAAATCAACAGCACAAACGGCACCATCAAAAAGCGGCGGCTGCTCTCCGTCGTTCGTCCCGACAAGCTGCATCGCATTCTCGCCAAAATGCTCAAGCCCCACGAATTTTTGGGACCCACCGGCATTCGTGCGCTCTCTAGATTTCACGCCGACAATCCTTACACCTTCGACGCCAACGGCACCACCTACCGGGTAGACTACGAGCCTGCAGAATCGAGCATTGGCCTCTTCGGCGGCAACTCAAACTGGCGCGGCCCCGTCTGGTTTCCCACGAACTACCTATTGATCGAATCGCTGCAGCGATACCACCACTTTTTTGGTGATAGCTTCAAAATTCAGTGCCCCTATGGCGTCGGTGAACCCATGAACCTCTGGGATGTTGCCACCAAGATAGAAGAGCGGATGATCAGCACATTTTTGCGAGATGAAAACGGTCACCGCCCTGTATACGGAGAAAACCAAACCTTCCAAAACGATCCGCATTGGAAAGATTACATTCTCTTCTACGAATATTTCAATGGTGATACCGGCGAAGGCATTGGCGCTAGCCACCAAACCGGCTGGACAGGGCTGGTCGCCAAGCTCATTCATCAGTGCTGCGAGTATAAGCCTGACGATGACTCTTTTTTGTGAAGCCTTTTGACGATGACCCGCAGCAACAAAAAGAAGACCACATCAGTTGTGAAGAGTACTCGCCGCATCACTGTTTGCATTAAG
>JBCBFY010000084.1:0-23092 GCA_038527325.1 Cyanobacteria bacterium J06614_10 | reverse complement strand
GAGCGATTCTTCAGCGCCTGATGCCCAGAAACTCTATGAGGGCAAGGCGAAAATTATCTACGCGACGGATGATCCAGAGGTTTTGATTACCTACTTCAAGGATGATGCGACGGCGTTTAATGCGCAGAAGCGGGGGCAGATTGCGAATAAGGGTGCGATCAACTGCAAGGTGACGACGTATCTGTATGGGCTTCTGGCCCGGCAGGGGGTGGAGACCCATTTGCTGGAGACGGTGAGTGACCGAGAGATGCGGGTCAAGCGGGTAGAGATTGTGCCGCTGGAAGTAGTGGTGCGCAACATTGCCGCTGGCAGCCTGTGCCGACAAACGGGAATCGCGCTGGGGACAAAGCTAGAACCGTCACTGGTCGAGTTTTATTACAAAAATGACGACTTGGGTGACCCGCTGCTGACGCGCGACCGAATTTCAGCAATGCAGCTAACTTCACCAGCGCAGCTCGATCAGCTGACTGAGAAGGCGCAAACGGTGAACCGGGTGCTCAGTGACTTTTTTGCTGGCTGTGGGATTACGCTGGTGGACTTCAAGCTGGAATTTGGCACCGACCGGGCGGGCAGGTTGTTGCTGGCGGATGAGATTAGCCCTGATACCTGTCGCCTGTGGGATGCAACAGAATCTGATGAGCGCAAGCGGGTGATGGATAAGGATCGCTTTCGACAGGACTTAGGAGATGTGGAAGCGGGCTATCAGGCTGTGCTGGAGCGGATTATGGCGCAGCTTGAAGGTTGACTTTTGAGGGTGTTGGCTGACTCACCGGATTGTTTAAGCATGTCTTTTAAGACGGATTTTCGGCCTAACTTCACCGTGCAGCCTCCAATTCTGTCACATCAAATCCTAGGCGCTGGTTTGACGTTGCGGTAGTATCTTCACCAGTGCACGGGTGCGTGAAACATGCGCAGCTGTGGTGTGAGGACTGACCGTATTTCTATTCTAAGGATCCACTGTTTATGCGTGTTTCACCAGCTCTTTTAGCTTGCTTTAGCCTGGTTGCCATTTCGGGTTTGCCCAGCAAAGCTGCTGACTCTTCTGAGGCATCATCGGATAGTGCGACTACCTTGGAAGCCAGTCTTGACGCTACTCCCCAGCTGGCGGTTGATGTGGCTGAGGCTACTGCTGATGTTCAATCGACGGCGCCTACTTTCTCTCGGTTGCTGGAGGGCGTGATAGATCAGACGCCGCCGCCCATGTTGGCTGCAGATAAAGCGCTGGAAGAGGGTACGACAGCAGCGCAGCCGGAAGCGGTGCCGCTGGCTCAGATAGACGCGGTGGAAGACGCTATTGAAGACGGAACCGAGGCGGTAGAAGACGCGGCGGAAACGGCTGATGAGGCTGTAGAGGAGGCACTTGAAGAGACGGAAGATGCGCTAGATGCCTCTGAAGACGCGGTGGATGATGCGGTAGAGGTGATTCCGGCTGAGGAGACTGAGGAGGACGCTGCGCCTGGCTTGCCGGTACCGTCTGCGCCTAATAACGGAGTTCCTAATAATGGAATACCTGATGAAACGCCGGGAGACGTGCCGCCGGAGGAAGGGGTAGAAGCCGATGAGGCGGAGACGGATGACGGGGCTGCTGAAGAAGCGCAAGAAGAGGCGCGGGTTTTGGTGGCAGAGGTCGATGTGGTTTCGACGAATGAACGGCGCCCACTGAATACGGAGCTGATAGATGCTGTTTACCGGGCGGTGGAGACGATTCCTGGCCGGACGACGACGCGATCGCAGCTGCAGGAAGACATCAACAATGTCTTTAGCACTGGCTTTTTCTCGAATGTGCGAGCCGAGCCCGAAGATACGGCGCTGGGTGTGAAGGTGACCTTTTTTGTAGAGCCAAATCCGGTGCTGACCCGGGTGGATGTGCGCGGTCGTCAGGTGCTGGATGATGAAACCGTCGATGAGATTTTTAGCCCGCAGTATGGGGATATTCTGAACCTAAGAGATTTTCAGAATTCGGTGCTCGACCTGAATGACTGGTACGAGGACAATGGGTATGTGCTGGCTCAGGTGACTGCCGCACCGCAAATCTCGGACGATGGTACGGTGACGCTGATTGTTGCTGAAGGTGAAATTGAGTCGATTGACGTGCGCTACATTACCCCCGACGGGGAGGCGACGGATGAAGAGGGCAACCCCATTGGTGGTAGAACTCGCGACTTTATTGTGACGCGTGAGTTTGAGACGGAGCCGGGAGATGTCTTTCAAGACGATGCCATTCGCGAAGACATTTTGCGAGCGGTGAATCTGGGCATTTTTGAAGATATTCGGCTGTCGCTCGATCCGGGAGATGAAGACCCCCGTAAGGTGAAGCTGATTGTCAATATTGTGGAGCGCGATACGGGCTCTATTGGTGCGTCGCTGGGCTTTAACCTGCGCGGCGATCTGTTTGGTCAGCTGAGCTACAACGAGGACAATTTCGGGGGTAACAACCAAAAGCTGAGAACGGAGGGCCGGGTGACGACTCGCGGCGACTTTTTGTTTGATGTGAGCTTTACAGACCCTTGGATTGCAGGCGATCCGTTCCGGACGTCTTACACCGCTAGCCTGTTTAATCGCCGGGCAACTTCGCTGATTTTTGACAATGGTCCAATCGATGTTGAATTGCCCAATGGCGATACGCCTCGTATCAACCGTTTGGGAACGGGGCTGAGCTTTAGCCGACCTTTGGACAATGGCCTATCGCTCTCGCTAGGCGGCCAGTATGAGCGGGTGGTAGTGCTCGACAGTGACAGCGATGTGTCTCCGGTTGATGAACTGGGCAATCAGCTAACGGCGAGTTCTTCTGGTCGAGATGATTTGCTAACGGTGCAGTTTGGCGCGGTGCTAGACCGGCGGAATAATTCTGCTCAGCCAACCAGCGGTAGCCTGTTCCGGCTGGGGAGTGAGCAGTCTGTGCCGGTGGGGAATGGCAACATTTTCTTCAACAAGCTGCGAGGCAGCTACAGCCAATATGTGCCGGTTGGGTTCTTTGGTGATAGCGGCCGTGAGACGCTGGCTTTCAATGTGCAGGGGGGAACGACGATCGGTGAGATTCCACCCTATGAGGCGTTCTCGCTGGGGGGTGGTAACTCGGTGAGGGGCTTTGAAGAGGGGGCTGTCGGCGCGGGTACTTCGTTCTTGCAGGGGACGGTGGAGTATCGCTTCCCGCTGTTTAGTGACTTTTTGGGTGGGGCGCTGTTTGCAGACTACGGCACGGATTTGGGGTCGGGTGACTCGGTGCCTGGCGATCCGGCGGGCGTTCGAGGCAAACCGGGAAGTGGCTTTGGCTATGGTGCCGGGGTTCGAGTCCAAACGCCGCTGGGTGCTCTACGCTTAGATTACGGTTTGAGCGATGAGGGCAGCCGTTTCCACTTTGGCTTTGGAGAACGTTTTTGATGGTGAGGTCATTGCCGGTTCGACCTGGGGCTGAGGGCCCGGTGGATGCTGCTCAAGAAACAGCTGGGACGGCTCAGCAGGGAGTGGCTCAGCAGACGGTGGCTGCGGTGGCGATCGCCGCTGGGGTCGGGCTGCACCTAGGTCAGCAGACGACTGTGCGCTTGGTGCCTGCCGAAGTGGGCACGGGACGCTACTTTGTGCGGACTGATTTGCCGGGGGAGGTGCCGATTGCGGCTGAGGTGGGCCGGGTGGTGCAGACGCAGCTCTCGACTGAGCTAGGAGTGGGGGCGCATACGGTGCGTACTGTGGAGCACTTGCTAGCTAGCCTGGTGAGTTTGGGTGTGGACAATGTACGGATTGAAATTGATGGTCCGGAGGTGCCGCTGCTAGATGGCTCTGCTAAGGAGTGGACGGAGACAATTTTGGCGGTTGGGCTGCGATCGCAGTCGGTGGTTCGGCGGGTGCGCCAGCCGCTGAGTGAGCCGGTGTCTGTGCAGGCGAAGGATGCGTTGGTGACGGCGTTGCCGAGCGATGAGCTGCGGTTTAGCTACGGGATTGATTTTGACTTGGCGGCGATTGGTAATCAGTGGCATAGCTGGGCGATGCCGCTGTCGGGTGATGCGGTGGCGCCGGGCGAGCGGTTTGAAGCTGCGATCGCCCCGGCGCGCACCTTTGGTCTGGCCCATCAGATCGACTATTTGCGGGGGCAGGGACTGATCAAAGGGGGGAGCTTGGACAATGCGCTGGTGTGCTCTGCTGAGGGCTGGGTGAATCCGCCGCTGCGGTTTGAGAATGAGCCTGCGCGGCACAAGCTGCTGGATTTGATTGGGGATTTGAGCCTGCTGGGAGATATTCCGCGGGCTCACTACATTGCCTACAAGGCTAGCCATGCGCTGCATGTGGAACTGGCTAGGCTGCTGTGCGATCGCTGCCCTTTGTAGGGTCGGTGCCGATTAGATAGTGCCGACTCCATCAGCGGAGTTTATCGGCAATCTAGGCGATAGGGAAAGAGGCCTAATTCCAATTCTTCGTAGCGTCAAAGACCGTCTAATGGCAGAATCTTGAAAGGCTTGGAAAAGCTTCACCAATTTTTTAGCTTTTGTCTTACGGTTTAATGTCTTATGCCCACTAGTGCTCCTGTCTCGACTGAGGTCCCCGCTGTTTTAGATGCTTCTTCTGCCGAGGGGGCTACGTCACCGGCTGAAAACAACGCCGCTGCTGCTGCCCCTGTTAAGAAGACGTTTACGCTGGAAGAAGTTCAGCAGCTGCTACCTCATCGCTATCCGTTTGCGCTGGTCGACCGGATTATCGACTACGTGCCGGGAGAGTATGCGGTTGGGATAAAAAATGTCACGTTCAATGAGCCGCATTTTCAAGGGCATTTCCCGGGGCGGCCGCTGATGCCGGGGGTGCTGATCGTAGAGGCGATGGCTCAGGTCGGTGGGATTGTGCTCAGTCAGCTGCCGGGGGTAGATGGCAGGCTGTGCGTGTTTGCCGGTATCGACAAGGTGAAGTTTCGTCGGCCAGTGGTGCCTGGCGATCAGCTGATTATGACGACTGAGCTGCAGACGCTCAAGCGTGGCCGCTTTGGCAAAATGAAGGCCCGGGCGGAAGTAGACGGCGAGCTGGCTTGCGAAGGCATTCTGATGTTTTCTGTGATTGATTAGGGACGGATGGGTGCGATTGACGGTGCTGATGGCTAGCGGTCTGGTGGCTGGTGGCTCAATGGGTGGAGTTGATTGTCTGTTCTTGTTCGGTTGTTTGGTTAACTTTTGGGCGTGGGTTTTCTTATGTGCTCTACTCGTTTGGTGGCTCTGCTGGAGGCATGGCTTTGACTACTACTCTGATTCATCCGACTGCGGTTATTTATCCGGGGGCTGAGGTGCACCCAAGCGCCAGCGTGGGTCCCTACGCTGTGATCGGAGAGAAGGTCACGGTCGGCGCAGATACCGTTATCGGTGCTCACGCGGTGATAGAGGGCTATACGAAAATCGGCGATCGCAATCGAATTTTTCCCCACGCGGCCATTGGCCTAGAGCCTCAAGACCTTAAGTACGACGGCTCGATGAGCCTGGTAGAAATCGGGGATGACAATGCCATTCGCGAGTGCGTAACGATCAACCGGCCAACGCGGATTGGAGAGGTGACCCGGCTGGGCAATCACAATTTGATTATGGCCTACGCCCATGTGGCGCATAACTGTGAGCTGGGTGACCGGGTGATTATTGCTAACTCGGTGGCCCTGGCTGGCCATGTCGAGATTGAGTCTCACGCTCGGATTAGCGGATTGGTCGGGGTGCATCAGTTTGTGCATATTGGGCGGTATGCCATGGTGGGTGGCATGAGCCGGATTGAGCGCGATGTGCCGCCTTACACCATGGTGGAGGGCAACCCTTCTCGGGTGAGGGGACTCAATCAGGTTTTGCTGAGTCGCTCGGGGATTGCAAAGGAAGATGATGGCAGGGTCTATCAGGGACTGAAGGAGGCGTTTCGAATTTTGTATCGCTCTGGTCTGACGCTGGAAGATGCCATTCGTAAGCTAGAAGCGCTTTCAGACAATGAGCGGGTGAAGCACCTGTATGAATTTTTGCGGGCGTCGGCTCAGGACAAGGGCCGACGCGGGCCTGTGCCGGGTAAGAAGCGGTAGGCATGATGCGAATCTTTATTCATACGGGAGAGGTGTCGGGGGATTTGCAGGGCGGGCTGCTGGTGAGCGCCCTGATGCGGCAGGCGGCGAAACGGGGCCTAGCGCTGGAGGTAACCGGGGTGGGTGGTCACCGGATGGCAGCGGCTGGAGCGCGGATTTTGGTGAATACGCTGAAGCTGAGCGCGATTGGCATTTTGGAGGCGCTGCCTTATTACATCAAGGGACGCAACCTGCAGAAGCAGGTCAATCAGTACCTGCTGGATGAGCCGCCGGACCTGATTGTGCTGCTGGACTACAAGGGGCCGAATCTAGCGGTGGGAAAGTTTGTGAGAAAGCACCTGCCGTCAGTGCCAATGGTGTACTACATTGCGCCGCAGGAGTGGGTGTTTGCGACGCCTAGCACGAAGGCCATTGTGGAGGTGAGCGATCGGTTGCTGGCGATTTTCCCGGAGGAGGCGACTTACTACCGGCGGGCGGGGGCCGATGTGAAGTGGGTGGGTCATCCGCTGGTGGATATTTTGGCGGAGCCGATGACTCAGGCGGCGGCGCGGGCGGATCTTAAGATTGCAGAGACTGCGAAGATTGTGACGCTGATGCCTGCTTCGCGGCAGCAGGAGCTGCACTATATTATGCCGGTAATGTTTGAGGCGGCGGCTTATATTCAGGCGCAGGTGCCTCAGGTGAGATTTTTGATTCCGGTGTCGCTGTCAGATTTTAGGGAGGAGATTTCGCTGGCGGCTGATAGCTATGGGCTCAATGCGCGGCTAATGGATAAGGCGGATGGTCAACGGGCGATCGCGGCGGCGGATGTGGTGATCAACAAGTCGGGTACGGCCAACCTGGAGGTGGCGCTGATGAATGTGCCGCAGGTGGTGGTGTACCGGCTGAGCCACCTGACTGCGCTGATTGCTAAGTATGTGGTGAGGTTTACTGGGGACTATGTCTCGCCGGTGAATTTGATGGAAAATCAGCCGATTGTGCCGGAGCTTTTGCAGTGGGATGCGACGCCTGAGGCGATTAGCGAGGCGGCACTGGCCCTGCTGACCGATGAAGAGAAGCGGCAGACAATGATGGCGGGTTACGCTCAGATGAAGCGGGCGATGGGTGAAGTGGGGGTGTGCGATCGCGCGGCCAATGAGATTTTGGATATGCTGACCTGAGTGTATGGGCGATTTTTGCCGTTGTTTGACGGTCCTTTTGGGCTTGGGTGGGGTGCTGACCGGGAGAGGGCGGTCTGTACGCTTATTTTTGACTGTATTTGACGACTTTTTCCGTGCTAGCCCGGTTGAATATCGCAAAAAGTGCACAAAAGGTGATGAGGGCTAACCCTCTATGCTCTACACTAGGGCAGAAAATAGTGACGTTCTGGTTATAGCTGTCTTTATATGCGATACGTACGCAACAGCAGCAGAGCGGTTTGAGGGGTTAGGAGGCGAGCGTGGAATTCTCGGAACTATTTAGGCAGGGCGGCATTGCCATGTGGCCGCTGCTCTTTTTGTCCATATTGGCACTGGGCACCATCATTGAGCGGATCTGGTTTTGGTCTCGGATTTTGACCCGTGAGCGGGAGGTCTCTGGCCGGGTGCTAGAGGCTGCGAGACGGGAGTGGAGCGCTGCTACACAGATTTCGCAGCGGGCGAACCGGTTGCCAATGGGCCGCTTTTTGTTTTCAGCGCTAAAGCTCAAAGATCCTGAGCCAGAGGTTTTTCGCCTGGCTTTGGAAACCTCTGCAAATGAAGAACTGGCAGCTATGCGTCGGGGAGAAAAGGTGTTGGAAGCGGTGATCGCCATTTCGCCGTTACTGGGGCTGCTCGGTACGGTGGTCGGTCTGATCAACTCCCTGGGCTCGATTGATCTCAATGCGTTGGGCGTTGGTGATGCGACGGCGGGCACGGCGCTGGGCATTGGTGAAGCGCTGATCAGTACGGCGACGGGGCTGGTGATCGCGATTGTGAGTTTGGCTTTTTATCGGTTGTTTCAGGGGTTTGTGTTTGGTCAGGCAAAGGTGTTTCAGCTTTCGGGCAATGAGCTTGAGCTGCTGTACCGTCAGGCTTGGGCCTACACGGATGGCAAGCCCAGCTTGCTGAGTGAAAATCTGGTGAATTCTCCGCCGTCGCCTACGGTTGACTTGCCGGACGCGCCGAAGACAGAAGCGAAAAAGCCACCGTCTACTTTTTGAAGATTAAACACTTTGGGCTATGAAAGTTGACTTGAACAATCGCCAGTCGGACGTGCAGATTGAAATTCTGCCGATGATTGATGTGATTTTTTGCATTCTGACGTTCTTTATTTTGGCGGCGGTGGGGCTCACCCGGCAGCAGGTGATCGATTTGGCGCTGCCCTCTGTAGACAATAGCGTGCCAGTGTCTGGGGATAGTCGCGATCGCCTGTATGTGAGTGTCGATAGTGCGGGTCAAGTGTATATCGATGCGAATGCGGTGCCGCTGAGTCTGCTGCAGGACGTGCTGGTGCAGCATAAGCAGATTGCGCCGAATGGCACGATTGTGCTGTATGCCTCTAGCAGCGCTCGCTATGAGGATGTGATTAAGGTGCTGGATTTGTTGCGGTCGGTGGGGGGTGACCGGGTTGCGTTGGCTACGTTGCCGAATGACGCCTCGCTAGATCCTACGCAGGGGAGTGAGCCTTCTTTTCCGGGGTTAGGTCAAGGTACGGTACCCGGAGCTGCACCTGGAACGGGACCTGGAACGGTACCTGGAACGGGTGACGGGGTGCAGATTACCCCCGTTCAGCCTGGGGGGCTGCCGCCGCTGACGCCGGGGTCTCCGTCTGCACCTGCTGCGCCACCGCTGCCGGGTGCGCCATCTCCGGGTGCTCCTTCTTCGGGCGGTGCAAATGGTGGGGCCGCTGGAGGGGATGCTCCAATTAGTCCTGCAACGCCATAGATTAGTCCTGCGACGCCATAGAACAGATGGCGAAGTTAGAAGTGTGTTTGGGCGGATTGCTTTGTAATAGGCGGGCTATATCGAGCTAAGATAGCTGGGTTCAAGTAGAGGGCTACGGCCCGCTTTTTTGGTGTAATGAAGCATACGCTTTCTGTGCTGGTTCAAGATGAATCAGGCGTTTTAACTCGCATTGCCGGCCTGTTTGCCCGGCGAGGGTTCAATATTGAGAGCTTAGCCGTGGGACCGGCTGAAGAAGCTGGAATTTCGCGGATTACGATGGTTGTGCCGGGGGATGACCTGGTGATTGAACAGCTGGCAAAGCAGCTGTTTAAGCTGATCAATGTGTTGAAGGTTGAAGATATTACTGAGCGGCCTAGCGTTGAGCGGGAGCTGATGCTGGTGAAGGTGTCTGCTGACAGCACGAATCGGGCTGAGGTTGTGGGGTTGGCTCAGCTGTTTCGGGCGCGGGTGGTGGATGTTTCTAAAGAGGCGCTGACGCTAGAGGTCGTGGGAGACCCGGGTAAGCTGGTTGCGCTTGAGCAGATGATGAAGCCTTTTGGTATTCAGGAAATTGCCCGCACGGGTAAGATCGCGCTGACGCGGGAGTCGGGCGTGAATACGGAGTATTTAAAGTCGCTAGAGAGCAAGGTTTGAGAAATGCGACTTATTATCTAGAGGCCTTCATAGTAGCACTTGATCTTTTGGGCCATCAGATGGCGGCGGTCACTTAGAAAAGTCTCGTAGTTGGGGACTTTATCCTTATCCAGCATGTATGTTGGAATGCAGTTTTCTTCGAGATTAGATTCTAGTTCTGCTCTATCTATAACCGCACCGTAAGTTTGGCTGCCACCAGAACACTGGTTTACCAGTTCAGCGAAATAAACTTCGGGCGCTGTATCACTAATTTGAATGTTAATTTCGCTTTGGGTAAGCGCATAGTTAGCAATCTGGTTATATTCGCTCTGGCGGTATCCGAGCCTGATAAGATGCTGCTTCGGGTAAATATGATGGCGATCGCCCCGGTGCAAAATCATATCTCGTACGGTGATGGCTTTAGATAGGAAACCTTTGTCGTTAGCTTTAACTTGCGCGGCACGAAACAGTCGGAAGAAGGGGCTAGAAGCAGAGGAAGTGCGAAGCTTTTGTGGTAGAGCAATTCCCCAAAACGTCATGCTTAATAATGAGTCTTCTAGCCCTTGGAAGTAGGTTCCGAAACCCTCGCTATTGATGCGGCGAATGTCAAAGTCAAAGGTTCCTTCTGGGTTACCGGCAAATCGTTCAGCCAATATGTTGAGAACGTAGGAACGGCGAACGTAAGATTCAATTTGCTCAGGGGGGAAGTTATCTTTCTTAAGCAGAAGGTAAACGACGTAAGCATAGTTGACTACGTTCACCGAACCGATAAGGGCAGGATCGATGATTCCCGCAGAGCGTAGAATCATCAAAAAGCGTTGGAAGTGGGTTTGAGAAACCACACTGAGAACACTTTTCTGAAGCTTTGCAAACGAGTCTTCGGCGATCACCTCTTCGTAAGTGCGTTTTTCGAAGTCTCTGCCGGACAGAAGGGCAACCAAATCACGTAAGCGACCTCGACCAAACTCACTTACAAAGGCAACTCGTAAAACGTCGGTATATTCAGGATTGTAAAGATCGTCTTTGGTGTCTTTCAGCCAGCTTAGTTTTTGAAAAAGGGAGGTATTTGCAAAGTCGATATCTTGGGTTTGGATAGCGTCGAAGTCTTCAGGCAGAGTGCATAGGTGACAGAAATAGTCAATGAGTTTTCTCAGGTCGTGACCGCCGTAAGATTCGTTTGCGGCAATTTTGGACATGATGAAGTCAGCTTGGCTAAGCACCTTTCCTTTTGCATTGATGCGAATGAAAATTTCGGTGACTTCTTCAATATCAAGATCGCTGTTGAGAGAAATAAATCCTATTTGGTTGTTAAGAATGTTTCTGAGTCGTTGAATGCGTTCAAAGACCTCTGCCTGGTCAGTTTCTGGGTTTTTAGAAAGGTATTGATTGGCTAAGTCAAAGACTCTGCTGCCGTCTGCCAGAACGCTAGTAATATCAGGGAGCCAAGCGCTGTTTTTCTCGATGGCGGGGTTAGTGACCTCAAACTTCTCGTCAAGGGGATGAAATGCAATCCGAACACGGATTTTTTGGTAGTGATTGTTGATAATTCTGTGTCCAAGTACAGCTGCCATCAGGGCAGTCACCCGCTGCTGTCCGTCAATTAGTATTTGTCTACCCGAGGAATTTTCGCCGCTGCGTAGCCGAACGTTTGGACTTTGCCACGCAATTAGGTAACCGACTGGATAACCTCGGTAGAGGGAGTCTATGAGATCGCGGACTTGGCTACCGCTCCATACAAAGGGACGCTGAATCTCAGGAATGGCGATTTGTCCGGCCTGTATCCACGACAGCAGAATTTGAATGGAATGCTGATTGACGGTATAGCAAGGCATAGGAATTGAGAGAAGTTAGGTAAGTTAGGTTTATGTATCCCATACTCATAGCTGCCTAACTATTCAAACGTCTTTGCCTGCAGTCTCTCTGCTTCCTTTCCTTGTTCGAACTGGAACCTACATCGCTTTTGAGCAGGTGGGATGCTGGTTGTTGGGAAGTGTAGTGCTGATATCTGATGTAGTGTGCTCTGTCACCTCTGATTTAGAGAGCTCAGCAGGTGCTACCGGGTGATTTTTTAGCTCCCAAACTTTGAGCAGGATGAGATATTCGTAGAAGGCTTGGAGGACGCACCAGGTGAATCCGGCGCGGCCATCTAGGCAGCCGCCGAGGAAGAAGTACATATAGATAAACCGCACGAGGGGGCGACCGGGTATGCGTAGCGAGAAGTCTTTGAGTGCGTGACGGCGTTCTACTTCGGTTTTGCCGCCGATAAGGGCGCGCCAGTCGATGGTGCCTTCGGAGAGCTGTTTGATGGTTTCTTTGGCTTCGTCGGTGGAGTAGCGGTTGTGCTTTTCTATCCAGCGGCTAAAGCCTTTGCCGCAGGTGTAGTGAGGATAGGTCTCCTTGAGAAAGCCTGCGGAGCCGTTGACGACTTCGCGCTCGGTGTGGCCGTAGTCGTCAAACCAGACGTGGGCTTTGTCGAGCAATCTGAGCTGATAGCGGGGGTATTGGGTGCTGTGCTTAATCCAGCGGTCCATGAACATGACGCGCTCGGCGACGTAGTAGCCAACGTGCTCACTGGCTTTTGCGGCGGCGGTGCACTCGGCAAAAAGGGCAGGTGTCATGCGCTCGTCGGCTTCTAGGATGTAGGCCCAGTCGTATTTGGTGGGGATGGTTTGGAGCATCCAGGTGCGCTGCTTGCCGTGGCTCTCGAAGGCATGCTGAAAGGTGCGTACTGCCGGGTAGCGCTGGGCTATTTCGAGGGTGCGATCGCTGCTGAAGGAGTCAACGACGATGACATCGTCACAGAGTACGGCTGACTCTATGCAGGCTGCAATATCTAGCTCTTCGTTGTGCGTCAGGATGAAGATTGAAAACATTAGGAATGATGCTTGTCCCAGGCAGTGACGTTGCCATTAAATAAACACTACGGACTGATATAAACAGTTGGAAACACCTTGTGGACATAGAAATTTCAACTCTATTTCAACGCTGGGTGAATTTCCGGCTGCTGTGGTCAGCGGGGTATTTGGGGGCGCTAAGGGGGTGAGCTAGTGGATTATGTGGATTATGCCCAAACTGATGTCCTCAAACTGCCGCCACTGAAGATATTGCGGGGAGACGCACAGCGCGCTGCATCTGAGCCAAGTAGAGAGCACCGTAGTGGAGAGCACCGTAGAAGATACAGAAATTGGGGCATACGTGGAAGATGCGGGAGTCTCAGAGAATAGTAGAGTACTGCTGCTCTGCCGGTTCAAAGTCTTGACAGCCGATGGCCTGTTCGGAGAAGGCAATGAGAGGCTGTACGGAGCACTTGAGATGGTGACTGCAGTTGGCGTAGCGGCAGGTGGCACAGGGAATCTTGTGGAGCTGACGGACGTTGGAGACGCCTTGGCGCAATCCGGTGAAGAGGTGCCAAATGGTAAGGATGAGGGTGCCCCAGGCGACGGCGATGCAAATGAAGGGGAGAAAGGGCCGCAGCCACACGATGGCTTTCGCCATGAGGATAAACGCGAGCTGTAGATAGTAATCCACCAAGGGCTTAGAGACTCACTTAAAGCAACTCTTTGGATCCTAGATGGATGAGTTGGCAAGTGATGGCAAAATTCATGAAATTTATAATGACCATAGAGCGCCGTTAGCAAAGTGCAATGGTCTTCAACCCTATTAATCGCGTTCTAGGCCAGGTTCTCTGAGCTTTTGGGCGATATCTGCGTGCATGAGGGCGATGTTGGGGTCGCGCTGGATGGCTTGAAAGTAGTGCTCGCCGAGGGGGGTGAGGGAGTCTTTGTTGGGTTTGAGCATGAGCCGGGCTTTTTCGAGCAGGATGGCTGCGCTTTCGGGTTCGACGGTTTCTTTTTTGCGCAGGTCGAGTAGTTCGTCGATTTGGACGATGAATTTTGAGATGGGGCGAAGCCAGCTAAAGGCTTCGTCTTCGGTGACGAGGCGAAAGAATTCTCCGCTGTTGGCGATGGGGCCGTGGGTTTGCTCGTAGACGGCGCGTTCGGAGAAGAGCAGCGCTTTGTGCAGCTTGAGAAGCTCTGGGCGGATTTGCTGGAGGCGCTGTACGGCAAGATCGAGGGAAGGCATGGCGGTGTAGGGAGCGGCTTGGATTAGGGTAGCACTTTGGTGGAAGTGGGGGCGGAAGTGGGGGTGGTTGGGAGAGGGTCGCCTTTTTGGTAGGCGGGCTGGCCAGCGATGTAGGTGACGCTGATGGTGCGGTCGTCTCCCAGAATGAGCAGGGAGAAGAGGAGGGACTGAAGGGTGTCTATTTGGTCGGGGGAGGACTGGGATGAGGGGGTGCTGAAGGTGTGCATGAGTGCCTGATTGCGGAAGGCGAGGGTGGGGGTGGCCTGCGGATCGAGGACGATGAAGTCGGCTTCTTTGCCGGGGGTGAAGTTGCCGAGGAGGGCGTCTAGGGAAAGGGCTTGGGCGCCGCCTAGGGTGGCTAAAAAGAGGGCCTGAAAGGGGGTGAGGGTTTGGCGCTGGAGCTGGGCAACTTTGTAGGCTTCTCCGGCGGTGTGCAGGAGGGAGAAGCTGGTGCCGCCGCCGATGTCGGTGCCGAGGCCTACTTTGATGGGCTGGGCGGGGTCTTTGGCGGCGGCTAGGGAGAAGAGGCCGCTACCTAGGAACAGGTTGGAGGAGGGGCAGTGGGCGATCGCACAGTGGTGGGTGCTCAGTGTGGTGCGATCGCGATCATCTAAATAGATGCCGTGGGCAAAGATGGAGCGGGGGCCGACGAGCCCGGCCTGGGTGTATACGTCTAGATAGCTGGCGCAGTCTGGAAATAGGCGCTGGGTCCAGGTGATTTCGTCGAGGTTTTCGGCGAGGTGGGTGTGCAGGTAGGTGTCTGGAAAGTCTCGGAGCAGCTGTCCGGCGACGGTGAGTTGCTCGGGGGTGGAGGTAATGGCAAACCGGGGGGTGACGGCGTAGAGCAGTCGGTCTTTTTTGTGCCACTTTTCGATTAGCGCTTTGCTCTGTTGGTAGGCGGTTTCTGGGGTGTCTAGCAGGGGGGCGGGGGCGTGGCGATCCATCAGCACTTTGCCTGCGATCATGCGTAGGTTTCGGGTCTGGGCTGCTTCGAAGAAGGCGTCGGTGGACTGGGGATAAACGCTGGTGAAGACGAGGGCGGTGGTGGTGCCGTGGCGCAGCAGCTGGTCTAAAAAGTGATGGGCTACGGTGAGGGCGTAGGTGCGATCGCTAAATTTTTGCTCGGTGGGAAAGGTGTAGCGCTCAAGCCAAGTGAGTAGCTGCTCGCCGTAGGCGGCGATTATTTCTGTCTGGGGGAAGTGGATGTGGGTGTCGATGAGGCCTGGAACGATCAGCTGCTGCGGATGGTGGGTCACTGGCAGATCTGCGTAGCGACCGGCGAGGGTGGCGTAAGGACCTACGTCTAGAATTTTGCCGTTTTGGATGACTAGCAGGCCGTCGGGTAGGTAGCGCAGGCTCTCTGATAAGGGAATGTAGAACGGATCGGCGATGAAGTGCAGGAGGGGACCGCGAATGCCTGTGAGGGAGGATGAAGTTGCCAAGGGTTGAGGCCTAAGTGTGGATCGGTTAGCGGTGACTGGGTCAGTGTGCTTTTGTAACGACTTATTGTGGCTAATTTTTGGGAGTTACGTTGATGATCTGATGACGATTTTTGAGAGTGTAGATTTCTTGGGGCGTTTGCTTGGGAGATCGCCCGAGGAGTAAGGTTTTAAAGAGCCGTCTTTAAGGCAGGGATCAGCCCATGGTGAAAATTGCGGAGAAGGAATGCGAGGCGGGAGGCCTGCGGTGGTTTTACCGGGAGGCCGATCCGGCGGAGAATCGGCTTCGATCTGTCGATAAACCGCCGGTGGTTTTGCTACATGGGCTGGTTTCTCAGAGCTATAGCTGGCGAAATGTGATGGATGCGCTGTGTGAAGGTGGGCTGCGGGCGATCGCGCCGGATTGGATCGGGCATGGGTATTCGTCTAAACCGGCTAAGGGACAGTTTGACTACACGCCTGCGGCGTTTGTGGCGGGGCTGGAGCGGCTGCTGGAGACGCTGGAAATAGAGCGGTTTTCTCTGGGGGTGCAGGGGTTTTTGGGCTCTGCGGGGTTGCTGTTTGCGGCTAAGTATCCGGAGAGAATTGAACGGCTGGTGATTTTGAATACGCCGCTGACGGCTGAGGCGAAGCTGCCGTTTAAGATTGCCCCGATGGGCTGGCCGCTGATTGGGCAGGTGCTGACGCAGGACCCGCTGCTGGTGGACCGGACGCTGGAGGGCGGTGGCCCTTACACAGTGAAGGATGAGGCGCTGGAGGTGTATCGTAGGCCGTTTTTGAGAAGTTCGGATGCGGGGCGATCGCTGCAGGCAACGCTGCAACAGCTACAGCTTCAGAAAACCCTGGCTGAGATAGATGAGGGCTTTGAGAACTGGGCGGTGCCGACGTTGATTGCCTGGGGGAGCGATGACAAGTGGCTACCGCTCAGCCTGGCGGAAACGTTTGCGGCGAAGCTAGCGCAGGTGAGACTCACTGAACTGCACAAAACCGGGCACTATGCACAGGAGGACTGGGCTGAGAAGGTCAGTGAGGCGATGTTGCCTTTTCTACTGTCGTAGGTTGCCTCTGCAATCGAACATTGAGCCTATGCTCGCTTTTAACTGATGACATCACCTAAACGACCGACCCGGCAGCCTAGCCGATGGAATAACTTGAGCTTTCGTGCGAAGGAAGCGCTGCTGTATCCGATTGAGGACTGGTGGCGGCGGTGGCAGGTGCGATCGCATCCGGCAGAAACGATCAACCAAAAGGAGCTGCAGGTGATTGGGATGCGCCGCACGGGCAACCATGCGGTGCTGAACTGGATTCAGCAGCAGCAGACAGGGGAGGTGCTGCTGCTGAACAACGTAGCGGCTGGGCGCAACCCTTACCGCTACAAGGCGGACAACCTGCGGCGTTATCATCCGGAGCACGAAAAGATGGCGGCGGTGTATGAGGCGCAGGCTAAGGGAGCGCTGCGGCGGCGAGACTGTCTTATCTATAGCTATGAGGACTGGAGCCTGAGGCAAATTACCGCGCCTCGGTTTGAACAGAACCGGACGCTGTATTTGGGGGAGAGTGAGAAACGGTTTGACCTGCTACTGTTGCGCGATCCGTTTAACCTGTTTGCCAGTCGGCTAAAGCAAAAGTTTACGAAGACGAAGGCGCCTAAGATGTCTATGGTGGCGCTGTGGATTGAGTACGCTAAGGAATTTGTTGGGGAGAGCCAGTACCTCAGGCGCAATCGAATTTGCGTTAACTACAACCGCTGGTTTGCGGATGAGGACTATCGCCGTGAGCTGGCTAGCCAGCTGGATATCCCGTTTACGGATGCGGGTATCGATAAGGTGACAGGATTTGGCGGTGGTAGCTCTTTTGATGGGACAGGGCTGAGCGGTCAGGCCCGGGCGATGGATGTGACGAGCCGTTGGCGGACGTTTGCCGAGGATCCGGTCTACCGAAAGCTGTTTGAGAATGAGGCGGTTTGGGACTATTCGGCGCAGATATTTGGAGAGATGCCTGGAACAGAGTGTTTGCGGCCGAGGTAGCGATTGCAGCTGGGCTAGAAGTCGACGCCGCGCTTGAGCTCGACGCCGCGCTCTGCGTAGTGCTTGTGGCAGAACACTTCTGAGTGGGTGCTGGCTAGCTGGAAGTAGGCGGGCTGGTTTTTGCAGCGGCCCGTGATGATGACTTCGGTGTCTTTGGGCTTGCGTAGCAGGGTTTGGATGATCGGTTCTTCGGGCAGCAGCTCTAGGTCGACGGTGGGGTTGAGTTCGTCGAGGATGATGGTTTTGTAGAGGCCGGAGGCGATGGCGGTGCTGGCGATTTCCCAGCCGCGTTCGGCTTCGATGTAGTCGATGGGCTGCTGCTGCCCTCGCCAGACGATGGCATCGCGGCCACAGCGCTGATGGTCGACTAGGTGGGGGTAGCTTTTGCGGAGGGCAGCGATCGCGGCGTCTTCGGTGTAGCCCTTTCCGCCTTTGAGCCACTGGACCACCATGACGCGGTGAGATTTGTCTTGGCTGATGCCGCGGCCAATGGCCTGGAGGGCTTTGCCAAGGGCGCTGGTGGATTTGCCTTTGCCATCACCGGTGTAGATTTCGATGCCTTCGATGCCAATGTCGGCGGCGGTCTGGTGAATTTGGGGCTTCATCTCGGAGTGCAGGTCGGCGATTTCGACGAGCTGGGGGGGCGCGGCCCGGCCGGTGGCGATGATTTCGAGGTGGTCGGGCTTATTTTTGAGTGATTTGATGACGTCGTTGATAGGGAGCAGGTCGAGATCGAGGACGGGATTGATCTCGTCGAGGACGACGACTGAGTAGAGGCCGGAAGCGATCGCACCTTTGGCGATGTCCCAGCCGCGCTGAGCTTCTTGCTTGTCGAATTTGGTGATGGCTTCGGGGCCAAAGAACTCGGCGCGGCCAGTGCGGACCTGGTCGATCAGGTGGGGGAAGCCGCGCTGCAGGGCTTCGATGGCGGCGTCTTCGTCGTAGGTGCGGCCCGGACCTTTAAGAAAGCGCAGCAGCAGCACTCGGCTTTCCATAAACTGGTGAATGCCGAGGCCGATGGAGCGGAGGACGACGCCGAGGGCAACTTGAGATTTGCCTTTGCCTTCTCCGTCGTAGATGTGGATTTGGCCCGTGAGGCGCTCGGATGTGTTTTGGGCGGTGCGGATACCGATGGCTCTGGGCATGGGCAAGTGGCTTTTTCTATAGGCCTGTGTGTATTGGCACTATCTTACTGGGCTTTTTGAGGGCCGGTGCAAGCTGTTATGGAGATTTCAGAAGATTTACTGAGGGTTTGAGCTATCACAAAAGGGCCGTGAGGTTATACCCTATGCGATATGGAACGCTATTTGGGAAGGACCGAAGGCTGGCATGGAGTATGAGCCAATACTGCCGCTGCGAACAATTGCATTTCAGGTGTTGTTTTTGATGGTGGCGATCGCGATTGAGGCGGGGATTTTGCGTCAGCGGTTGCGGCTGGGGTTTCAAACCAGCGTGCAGTATGCGATGGTGACGAACTTGGCAGCGGTGGTAGTGGGCTGGATGGCTTTTTTGATTGTTGAGCCACTTTCGCCGCCGGTGGTGAAGGCGCAGATCATTAGCTACGTGTTGTTCGATCATCTGTTGCAAAATGGCTGGACGACACAGCTGGGGGCAACGCTGCTGGCGGTGGGTCTGGTGTGTTTTTTTGCGACGTTTTTTATTAAGGCGAAGGGACTGGAGTTCTTTTTGCGGGCGGATGATAGCTGGACGGATTTTAAGCAAAAGCCCCGGCAGCTATCGCGGGATGAACGCTACGCGCAGGCGAGGGGCATGGCGAGCGAGGCGCGTCAATCGGCCCTAGATTTTACAGATACGGTGCTGCAGGCGAATGCGGCTAGCTTCAGTGTTATCTTGCTGTTGCTGTTGCTGCGCGCCGTGGCGGAGAGGTGGACTGCGTGATGGATGATGTTTTTTCGGGGCTGCGCAAGGATCTGCAAACGCTGTTTTGGCCGAAGGGTTATTTTGCCTGGCAGACGTTGCTGTGGCTGAGTTTTTTTTCGCTGCTGGTGGCGATCGCGCTGGATTCTATTGAGGGCGATAGTGGGGCGGCTATTTGGATATTGCGGAATCTCAGCTGGGTCTTTTTTACCTGTGCTATTTGGTGGGCGTTTTCAGATACTAAGCAGTCGGCGGATGTGAAGCCGATCAAGGTGAACAACTTTTCGCTGGGCCCTTGGATTACGGGGATTGTGCTGTGTCTGTTTTTGTTTCGGCCCTGGACAGATGCTCGGTTTCGCTGGGCGCTGTCGTGCTGGCCGGTGGTGTCGACGATTATTATGGCGCTGCCGAAGTTTGTCAGCTGGGACCTGAAGGCCCGGCTGCCGGATACCAAGTTTCAGAAGACGCTGGTGATGACGGCGCTGGTAAATTTGCTGCTGAGCAGCTGGATTATGTTTCACTTTCGGGTGCAGGACTGGGTGAATCACTATCCGAGTTTGCTGGTGCGGCCTTTGGAAGACAGTGCGTTTGTGTATGACTTTGTTCAAGACCGGCAGCAGTTTTCTCAAGGGGGGGCGTTGCTGCAGGATATGGCGAATGCGATCGCTCTGGAGCTAAACAATCAGCCTTGGTACCAGAGTGAGCGGTGGCTCTATACCCGGCAGCCGCGTTTAGAGACGATTTCTCGCCGGGCGCTCAACGATTTGACAGAACCAGATGAAGCGCAGTTTTGGCGGATAGCGGTGGCAGAGCCTAGAGAATTTGGGGAAGGCTATTTACTGGATTTGAGAGCGACGTGGGCGGGGCCGACGGCGCGGGAGACGGGCTTTTTCTTGGAGAAGACGTGCAAAATTGTGCCGGTGGATAGGCCCCGGGCGGTGCAGGCTCCGGCGGATCAGCCGCCGCCGACGTCTCAGATTACGTCTGTAGACTGCGGTGAGGAAAGGCCTGTAGAGCAGTGGACGACGGCTGCTGGATAGAAGCGTCTATTACGGCGGGCTTAGATTTTCTTTTTATATGAATTACGTTTGGATGGATTATTTATGACGTTAGCAACGACGGTGACGACGACTTGGGGCAAAATTTGGACGATTGCACGCAATGTATTTTTAGAGGTGGTGCGCGATCGCATTCTCTATGTGGTGGGTGTGTTTGGCATCATCATGGTGATGGCGATTACGCTGCTGCCGGAGGTGGCTGCAGGCACGGAAGATAAGCTGATTTTGGATACGGGCCTAGCGGCGATCAACATTCTCTCTTTGTTTGTGGTGGTGTTTATTGGCACGGGGCTGATTAACAAAGAGATTGAGAAGAAGACGGTGCTGGTGCTGATTGCGAAGCCAGTGAGCCGGGCTGAATTTATTTTGGGTAAGCATTTGGGCCTGAGCTTGGTGATGGCGGTGCTAATCGGCTCATTGACGGTGCTGATGCTGGGGCTGCTCTCGCTGAGCGGGGTGCCCTATGAGCTGCCGCTGATGGTGCTGGCGACTTTCTTTATGCTGCTGGAGATGGTGCTGCTGATTGCGGTGGCGATGATGTTTGGGGTGGTGACGAGCACGATCCTGGCGACGTTGATGACGCTGGCTATTTTTGCGGTGGGCCACGAGACGCGCAATATTTTGGCGCTGGACAAGATTGCGGAGAGTGAGAGCTTTCGCCGGGTGGCGGAGGGGCTATTTTTGGTGCTGCCCGATCTGGAGCGGCTTAATTTGAAGAATGAGATTGCGAATGGATTTGTGGCGCCGCCGAGTGGGGGTGGACTGGTGGAGAATGCGGTGTACGGGCTGATCTATACGGCGCTGCTATTGACGATTACGGTGAGTGTGTTTGAGCGGCGGCAGTTCTGATGGCTGCGACTGGTGCGGGTTCTGTAAGATAGGGGCTAGAAGATTGCTGTCATTGAGGCGGGCTGATGGTGCAGGCACCTGTTGAGAAGCTGAGCTTGGAAGCGTTTTTGGCGATGCCGGAGACGAAGCCTGCAAGTGAATACATTGACGGTGAAGTTGTTCAAAAGCCAAAGCCAAAGCCGAAGCACAGTAGACTTCAATCTAAGTTGTCGATGTCGATCAACGAGGTATTGGAACTTCGTGAGGCTGCTTTTGCTTTTACGGAGCTAAAGTGTACGTTTGGTGGACGTTCTATTGTGCCGGATATCAGCGTTGTCGTTTGGGAAAGACTTCTGCTCAATGAGGAGGGTGAACTTGCTGATGAATTTGAGGCTTGCCCGGATTGGGTGATTGAAATACTTTCACCCGGACAAGGCTACACAAGAGTTTGGAATAAAGTGTTGCACGCGATGGATCACGGCGCTCAGATGGGGTGGTTGATTGATTCAAGGGAACGTTCAATTTTGACCTGCGCGGCGGGTGAGCATCCTCAGCTGTTTATGGAGGCTGACCAGCGCCTGGCGGTTCCGGCGTTTGCGGAAGCTATTAAGCTGACGCAGGGTGAGGTGTTTGGCTGGTTAGCGATGGGTCGCGGTGCGGCTGGATGATATGGGTGCGCTGATTGCCGCACTTCGGTTTGCTATATTTTGGTCATGGATTTTAAGTTTGGGGCTTTGGAACCGCTGTGACGTTCACCCGTGCCCGCTTCAAAACCTACGCTGACTATTTGGAAGCAAACCTCTACCCAGAAGGAAACTTTCGGCTGCTAAATAGCGGAGAGATTATTGAATTGCCCCCTGAAGACGAACGGAATATTTCAATTGCTGATGAGTTGGCTTTTACGTTAAAGCAGCTTGTGTCTTCCAAACGCCTAGTAAAGATTTCTGCGACTGAGCTGCAGGTTCATCCCGTTGGTGATAGGCGTGTTAACCGTAAGCCAGATGTTGTGGTTCTGCGCCCAGCCCATATCGAACTCATGGGTGAATTGAACAAAAGCGCCATCCTCTTTGGTATGCCTGCGCCTGTCTTTGTTGCTGAAGTTGTTAGCCCGGGTGGGCCAGCCAGTGAAAATTATCTCCGGGACTACGAGTGGAATCGGGTGCAGTACGAAAGCTGGGGAATCCCGGAGTATTGGATCGTTGATCGACATCGGGCGCAGGTGACGGTGCTGATTTTGAAGGCTGGGGGGTACGTTGAGACTGTCTATCGGGGAAAGCAGAAGATTCTATCTCAGGTTTTTCCTTCGCTGAGTTATCAGGTTGAACAACTCCTGGCTGGAGAGAACTGAGAAAGGTGCGTAGCTTCCTAGGCCGTAGGATTTGCTTTCGTTTTGTCTGGGAGGCTGTTGCTCCCTCCTGAAGTGCTGAATAGCTCCTCGGAAGGCTTGAACGACCCCCCGGAAGGCTTGAACGACCCTCCAGAAAGCTTAAATAACCCCCTGGAAGGTGAGAATTGCTTTGGGGAGGCTTTGAATGACTGCCCGTGAGCGGTCAGACGCCTTTCAAAAGGATGCCTAATGCTGGGTATGTTTGAGAAGCGCTAGAGTGAAGGCTGACGGGTTCGATTGTATTTTTTTTGCTTTTGCTATGTCTGAGAAACTGTTGCAGCTGCGGGCGATTTTCCAGGAGATGGACCGGGCGCTGATTGCCTATTCGGGGGGGATTGATAGCACGCTGGTGGCGAAGGTGGCCTGGGATGTGTTGGGCGATCGCGCGCTGGCGGTGACGGCCAATTCACCCTCGCTGATGCCGGAAGATTTTGAGGATGCCAAGACGCAGGCGGCGCAAATGGGGATTGCTCACCGGGTGGTGGAAACCCACGAGATGGAGAATGAGGACTATACGTCGAACCCGGTGAATCGCTGTTACTTTTGCAAGAGCGAGCTGCACGATACGCTGCGGCCGCTGGCCAATGAGCTGGGCTATGGCTATGTGGTAGACGGTCTGAATGCGGATGACCTGCAGGACTACCGGCCGGGGATACAGGCGGCGAAGGAGCGGGGGGTGCGATCGCCGCTGGCGGAGGTAGGCATTACCAAGCTGGAGGTGCGGGAAATCTCGAAGCAGCTAGGCCTGCCCTGGTGGGATAAGCCATCGCAGCCGTGCTTGAGTTCGCGCTTTCCGTATGGGGAGCTGATTACGACGGAGAAGCTCCA
>JBCBFY010000083.1:0-23283 GCA_038527325.1 Cyanobacteria bacterium J06614_10 | reverse complement strand
CGCGCTACTCACAATCAGCTCTAGCACTTTATTCACTTTGCGTCCGCTCCAGGCAGCCTCTCAACGTTCAGGATGAATGAGTTTAACTTGTGGGAAATAGGTTTTGTATTTACTAATATCTCTAGTTATCAACACAAAGTTTGAGACAGCCACATGTGAACCAATAAAGAAATCGGGTAACGGTGATATTTTAGTTCCTTTATTTTTCCTGTACGTCAGGAATACTTTTCCAGTTAGGAACAATGCCTCACGTGGTATTTCTAAAACCTTGATATCTAATGCCGAGATAGCATCTTCCACTTCCTCAACCCTATTAAAACCAATAGATATCTCCGTATACACAATAGAGTTGATATAGAGCGTATTCGTTTGACTGTAGGTTTCTAGTATTCGCTCTGACCACTCAGCCCAGATTGGATCGTTGGTGAACAAATCCAACAACACACAGGAATCAATGAAAACACCATTCATTACTGCTCTCTGGTTAGTGCCATAATCTCGTCAGTTGACATGTTTGCTGTTGCTATTCCTCTAAATTTCTTAAATTTTCCTGATGCTTTTGGGCTATCAGTTTTAGCAATATAAAACCGACCGTGGTCTTCGATAAACTCAACCTCAGTTTCGGGAGTAATGCCTAAAACTTCCCTAATGCTTCTGGGAATAGTTACTTGCCCTTTCGCAGTCACACGCATAACTTTAAGGTTCCAACAAAAAGTAATACTAATATGGTATTACTTTTTGAGCTACGACGGGAATTTTCGATTAAGATTTCCCGTCTGGGTAGGTCGCTCAATGGCCAGCCATACGCTGACCCATGATACTCAAGTCAGCATCGGCAATATTACTTTCGTAGACGAGCTTGCCATCGCTGATGACGTGGATGCGATCGCACAACGTAAACAGCTCATCCAAATCTTCGCTCACCAGCAGCACAGCCACCCCCCGATTGCGGGCCGTCACCATGGCACTATGAATAAACTCAACCGCCGAAAAATCTAGGCCGAAGCAAGGATTCGCCGCAATCAGCAGCCGTACTGACTCAGCAGACAGTTCACGCGCTAAAACAGTCCGCTGAATATTTCCCCCCGAAAGGTGAGCAATGGGCGTCTCAACAGAGGGCGTTTTTACAGAAAATGCCTGCACAAGAGACTGCGCAGATCGGCGAATAGACTTTAGCAACAGCAGCCAGTTCCACTTTGCCTGGGGCGGCCGATCAAAGGTTCGCAAGGCCATATTTTCAGCTACGCTCATATTGGGCATACAGGCGTTGCTTAGGGGTTCTTCAGGCAGCGCGTATACCTGATGCTGAAACATCTCCTCGCGAGTAGCGCTATAGGGCTGACCGTTTACCTGAAGCTGTCCAGCAGTCGGTTTTCGCTGCCCAGAAAGCACCTCCATCAGCTCTTTTTGCCCATTTCCCGATACGCCTGCAATGCCAACAATTTCTCCAGCATGAACCGTTAGGCTCACACCGTTCACCGCGCCAAGGCCATTCTCTCCTTTTGCCTGAATATTTTGAATAGACAGAACAACCCTTTGCTGATCTGTGGGTGTTTTTGCCACCGCAACAGACGATTTTGCCTCGCCCAGCATCATTTGGGCCATGTCTTCAATCGACAGCTGAGCAACCTTTCCCTGACCGACCAGCTTCCCCTTTCTAAGGATGGTCACCTCGTCGGCAAAGGCCTGAACCTCGCGAAACTTATGGGTGATCAGCAAGATGCTTAGATTTTTTTTGACGACCTCTTCTCGCAGTAGCCCAAGCACTTCATCAGCTTCGGCAGGCGTCAGCACAGAAGTCGGCTCATCCAAAATTAGAATCTTACTTTTTAGATAGAGCTGTTTGAGGATTTCTACTTTTTGCTTTTGCCCGGCGGCCAGTTCAGCAATCGGCGTATCCAAATCAACATAGAAAGGAGAGTTTTTCACGAAGGCGCTCAAATGCTCTTTTTCTCTTTTCCAATTGATGAACTGCTGCGTATCGTACCGAGAGAGGACTAGGTTTTCAGCAACGGTCATCGCTGGCACGGAGGTAAAGTGCTGATAGACCATGCCGATGCCGTAGCCGTGGGCATCTTTGGGGCTGCGGATGGTGACAGGCGTGCCCTTAATGCGTACTTCGCCCGATGTGGGTGAGTAGAAGCCCATCACGCACTTTACGAGCGTGCTTTTGCCCGCGCCGTTTTCACCAAGTAGCGCATGCACTGTCCCGGGTGTCAGCGTCATAGAAACCTGATCGAGAGCAGCGATCGCACCAAAACGCTTGGTCATACCGACCACTTCTAGCTTAGGCGGCGCTTGCCCTGAGGGCGGTGAGGCAGCAGCTGTCATTTAACCCTTCAACACCTCTATCAAATCTGTTGAAGTCGCAACTGCGCCAAAAACGCCACCTTGCATGGTGATCATTTTCAGGGCAGCTTCGTAGTTGCCGTAGTCGGTGGCACCCGTGCAATCGGAAAGCACGAGGCACTCGTAGCCACGGTCATTGGCTTCGCGCATGGTGGTGTGCACGCACACGTCTGTGGTGATGCCGGTGAGAATGATATTTTGGATGCCCTTGCGACGCAGCAGTAGGTCTAAATCCGTGGCAAAGAAGGCGCCTTTTCCAGGCTTGTCGATGATGGTCTCGCCGGGTAGTGGGGCAAGTTCGGGAATAATTTCCCAACCGGCTTCACCGCGCACTAAGATGCGGCCACAGGGGCCAGGGTCACCAATACCCGCGCCAATTTGCTGCGATCGCCACCGCTTATTTTCTGGCAGGTCAGACAGATCTGGCCGGTGACCCTCACGGGTATGCATGATATGAAAACCCTGCGCTCTCATTACCTTCAATAGCGCTTGTAGGGGTGCTATCGGGGCGCGAGTGAGCGTCAGGTCGTAGCCCATTTTGTCCACATAGCCGCCTTTCCCGCAGAAGTCAGTCTGCATATCGATGATGAGCAGCACCGTGTTTTCAGGGCGTAAGTCTCCGTTGTAAGGGTAGGGATAAGGGTCAGATTTTATTGTGCGTCCCATACGCGTCAGGCCTCTTCTATCTATGCTGTGTCTCTAGAATCGCGCATTACTTCATGACCTTTTCCACAACGGCTGTGGGCAATTCTTCTCCTTGATACTCACGCTCAGGCGTATCGAAACCGCAGGATGTGCCATCAGTATGTATAACCTCATCTTCCCAAGGAAGGCGATAGTTGCCGTCTACCATGTCTTTCATATAGGTGTAGGGGCAGTCTTGAGCGCCGCCTTTGACGGCGGTGTAGCCTCGGTGGCCAAACTGGTAAATGTTGTTTTCTACGCCCCAGTGTTTGCGGGCTTCTCTGACGAGGTCGGGGCGCACTTCGGCGGTGATGATTTCGTTGGGGCGATGGCTGCCCGTGGTGAGCGGCTCGCCGTCAAAGTTCACGATCATGCCTTCTCCCATGGAGTCAAAGGTGCCGTCGGTGCCGCACATGCACACAGAGGCCGTGACCATCAGATTACAAAAAGCATTGGCCTGGTTAGTGATTTGCCAGCTGTGGCGGATAGGCGCGGTGTAGCCTGCCGTGCGGAGCATGATATCTGCTCCCTTATAGGCGCATTCTCTGGCCATTTCGGGGAACATGCCATCATGGCAGATAATCAAGGCGATTTTGCTGCCATTAGGGCCATCGCACACTGGGATGCCGATATTGCCTGGCTCCCAAGGCTCTACAGGGACCCAAGGGTGAAGCTTGCGGTAATAGAGCTTTAGCTCGCCCTTGTCATCGATGATGATGCCGCTGTTGTAGGGATTGCCGTTGGGGTTGTATTCCATAATCGAGAAGCAGCCCCAGATGCTGTTGTCGATGCAGGCACGGCGAAAAGCTTCTACCTCTGGTCCATCTAGCCGACACATAATGTCCGGATTAATATCCATCGACAGCCCGTGGAGAGAATATTCTGGGAACACCACTAGGTCCATGCTGGGCATGTTGCGCCTGGCTTTGGCAACGAGGTCGCAGATGGTTTGTGTCTGAGCTGCTAGGTCGTCTGGGGTGACCACGTTGGGCAGCTGCGCTTGCACCATGCCTAGAACAACGCCATTAGGGGATTTGTTCAGTCCGCCGAGTCCGCTCATGGTTTAAGCCTCACTGGTTTTGGGTCGCCAGCTTAAACTTAAGAGGTAATCAGGCGCCATTTTGTGACGGTTGTTGCAGAATGAGGCTTTCTAGACGAAAGCGAGCAATTTTGCAGATTTCAGTGAGCGATCGCACCCTTTCTTCCACCACATCAGCTGACCCAAGTCGCAGTTCTATCGCAGCAAACACATCACCCACCGTCTTACCCTTCACAGCAATCACAAAGGGAAAGCCAAACTTCTCTCTGTAGGCAGCATTGAGCCGCTGAAGCCGCCGATAGTCCTCATCGTTTAGCTGGCTGAGACCAGAGCTTGCTTGCTCTTGCACAGAGGCAGCGGCCATTTTTCCCTTCGCACCCAGTTCAGGATGGGCACAAATCAACGTACGCTGCTCGCTGGGTGTCATGTGCTCCATCACCACAGCGACCATCTTGAGATGGAGATCCAAGGCATCCGCAAACGGGCGACCGGCCCATGCTCGCTCAGCAACCATCGGAGTTTCTTCAAACACAGGGCCAAACTGTTGCACAAACTCGGCCTGCGTCATTTGATTAATCACCTCAATGGATAGAAGCACAGGAATTTCAGACTTCTTCAATGGAGCAGCGTTCAATCGGCAGGGCTTAAAAATTGAGACCCGATAGCGCTACCAAGATAGCACCATCAGGTCTCTACGACTTAAAACAACAAGTGTCTGTTCTTAAAACGCGCTCGCATCTACAAAATCACTCGCAACTAGGTCAACGTCCGTACCGAAGACGAGCGTCAACACCTTGGAGCCTTTGCTAAATGAGTAGCTACCATCACCATTAGAAGCAGGCATTGAAACAGGATTAAAGCCTGCGATCGCAAGCTTGTCTTCACCTTGAACAAAGTCGGTAATAATGTCAGTAGCACCGAAGTCTGACTTCTTAAACAGGAAAACATCTTCTCCCAAGAAACCAGTCATCGTATCGTTGCCCTTACCGCCGACAATCACATCATTGTTCACACCACCGATAATATTGTCGCGGCCCTTACCGCCTTCTAGCACATTGTCGATACCGTCGACAGTCTCAGGGCCACCCAAGACTCTAATGGTATCGTTGCCAGCACCAGCTTTAACAGAGTTCTTACTACCGGTTATTAAAATGCTATCCTTACCGCCACCGCCAAAGACTCGGTTCAGGTCGCCCGTGACAGTCACCGTATCATTCCCGGCGCCGCCATCTACCCTGTTAAAATCACCCAGCACAGTCAGCAGGTCTTTACCCTTCCCGCCAAATACTTTGTTGTAGTCTTCTAGAACAAGTATGTTGTCATTGCCTTTGCCACCATCTACAAAGTTGAGCGTGCCAAAGACCTGAACGGTGTCATTACCCTTCTGGCTTTCAACGCTATTACCATTGCCCTGAACAGTAATAAAATCTCTGCCCGCCTTGGTCAGGATAGTGTTGAGATTACCCGTGAGGTTTACGATATCAAGCTTCGCACTGCCGATAACTGACAGTTCTTCAACATCTTCAAAAAAGAAATTTGCCATCTGTACTAAAAACTCCAAATATCAGATAGAGATAAAGTCATTTCAAATGCCTTGTCCAGCAAATTTGCAACAGTCGTCAACCCGTTCAGCCAAAAACAGCGCTGTTCAGAATAAGAACAGTCGGCAATTGAGCAAACAAGCAGCACAGCACGGCGACACCAAAACGCAGTGATGTCGAAAGGCTCACCACATGCAGTGGTTAAACAAGCTGACGGCTAAAACAGTAAAAATCTCTGTAATGCTACAAATCACAAGGCTTCGGAACAGTCTCCGAATAGGTTTCAAACCATTTCATTTCGACCTGCTGAGGATAAGCAGCATCAATCCATAGTTTGATACCCCAGAAATCAACTAAGAGACTGGATCACACCTGATTAGTGGGGGACATGCCCGCCCAGAAGCAATTTATCTTGAAGAGATGTATTTTCCACCTGAATTCAGCGGTTTTTCGGAATTTTCACAATAATAGGATGCCATATCATCAAGATTTTATGCTGAGATAAAAAATTCTCTTTTCTATGTAGAATTGCTTAGAAAAGAGAATTTCTAATGTTCAATTAAGAATGATCGGCTAAAAGGAAGATAGATGTACATAAAACAAAAGGTACATCAGACAACAGATGTACAGACAACAGATGTACAGACAACAGATGTAGACATATGGAATGGAGCTGAAAAACTATGGGTCACCGACACCGCTCCCTGAACTCAAAGGACGCGCCCCTGCAGGCTCATCGCTCAAGCGGCGCGATCGCACTTCTACTCGCCCTACCGCTCGCCTTTGCTGGTTGGCTCGTAGCCTTTCCTCTGCAAGCACAAGCCCCCGCCGAGGGTACCGTAGCCCAACAGCCATCTCCAAGCCCCGCGACCAATCCTGCCATCAGCTTTCGTCGGCCCCTGCGAGTCAGCCAGCTGCAAATTCCCAACAGCCTGGAGTTTCGCCGTAGTCAGTATTTCTTTACCTTCGATTTTCCGACGGAGGCCGTAGAGCCCCTGGAGAAAATCGTCTTTGAACAAGTAGAAGGGGCCGACTATCCCCGCTATAGAGTAGATGACTTTGCAGCCTTCGATGCGACTGACCGCACGCCCTTTCCCCTCGGCACCATCGAAAATAGCCGTGACCAAAGAACCCTCACAATAGAATTCGACCCGCCCATTGAGCCTGGCCAACCGGTGACCATTGCCCTACGCGCCAGAAATCCTCGCAGTGGCATCTATATCTATCAGCTCAGCGCCTTTCCTGCAGGCGCCACCGAAGGGCAGTACGCTGGGGTAGAGCGGCTGACCTTCGATGAGCCCGTTCGGCGCGATCGCTTCTTTCGGTAGCTAGCGCTCAGGCTACCGCAGCCCGTCGAGCAATTCCTCCAACAGCGAAGGGCTCTGCCCGTCTGTTCCTTCGCCCGGAATTACAAAATCTCGAATCACAGCCATGTGCTGCATATTTGTCGCGCCGCTGTCTCCTGGCTGCACAGGAGCCACATCAGCGAGCGGCTCATACACCCGGCTGTCGAATACCAGACCGTGAGGAAAAGTGTTTTCACCAATAGAAACCGGCACTTCCAGAGGGGCCAAATCCGCATCAATGAACACCCAGTCGTAGGGGCGGCGGCGGCTCGCATTCGTGCCCGTGCGGCCCTCCTGATCGCTCGGATAGGGCGGATCGGTATCGACCAAGTCATCCAATGTCCCCAGCGCAGACTCTCCAGCATTGCGCGTATTAAAGTCACCGCCAATCACCAGATAGTCGCCTTCTGGAATGTTGGCAGTCACCAGCCGACGCACCGCGCTTGCCTGCACATTTCGCACCGACGCGCTACGGGTCAAGAAGTGCACACTCACAGCCCACAAATCCGGCTCACCAGGAATATCTATCTGCGCCCAGGCAAAGTCACGGTTGCCCACCTGCGCGTCGTTCCACTCGCCCGACGCCACAATTGGATAGCGGCTAATCACGCCGTTGGGTATTTGGGCATCGTCTTCGCGGTAGTAGTCAAACTCTTCGCCAAAGGTGGTTTCTACCCAGTCGGCAACCGCACCTTCCGAATTATCGCCAATGTTAAATTCCTGGATCAGCACAATGTCTGGGGCTAGCCCCTGAAAGATACGCGTTCCCTCCCCCGGATCGTAAGATTGCCGGTTACCGCTGGTGGTGTTGGCTGCCATAATGCGCAGCGGCGTATCGGCAAAGCCTGCAGGCGCAGCGACCAGCAGACCCAGCGCAGACATCACAGCGGCCATGCCTAGCCGGGGTCTGCCCGCTGCGCAAAAAGAATCGATAAGCATAAAAACACACCTAAATCCGAGGAAGACAGAAGAGAATATACCACTGCAACTTACCCATCATCTTGTGGGCAACCTATCATCGGGCGCAGCTTTAGACTTTTGCTAAAGCTGCGCTTCTTTTATGCTCATAAGCAAATGCCCTGATTGAAACAGATGAGGTTGCCATGAGCCAACCTACCCATACAAGTAACACCAGCACAAGTAAAGCCAGCCTTTTCTCCTCACCTCGCCAAAGCATTGAGCCCTACCTCGTGACAGCGGCCCAGATGCAGGCTATAGAAAATCGGCTTTTCGAAGGGGGCATGCCTGTCGCGGCCCTGATGGAAAAAGTCTCTGCGCGGCTTGTCGATTGGTTTGTAGCTCGCTACACTGCTTCCTCCGACGCGCCATCAGGAAAAACTAGCACTATCGGCGTCCTCGCTGGCCCAGGCCACAACGGTGGAGATGCCTTGGTCGTCGCCCGCGAACTCCATCACAGAGGCTTCAACGTCTGCATCTATCAGCCCTTTTTCCAGTGCAAACATCTCACACAGCAGCATGCTCGCTACGCACAGAAGCTCGCCGTTCCCTTCGTCTCTTCTATCCAAGCGCTCAGCCAGTGCGATGCCATCATCGACGGATGGTTTGGCTTCGGGCTCACTCGGCCCATCACAGATAACCTGGCAGAAGATATAGAGCAGCTCAATCAGCAGCCAGTGCCCGTCTTCAGCATCGACTTACCCTCTGGCATTCACACAGACACTGGGCAAGTCATGGGCGTCGCCGTCAAAGCCGACTACACCGCCTGCCTCGGCCTGTGGAAGCGAGCCTTTATGCAAGAAAGCGCGATCGCTTACCTCGGCACCTGTGATCTGATCGACTTCGACATTCCTCTGGCAGACATTCAAGCCGTCCTAGGCAAAACGCCCACCGCCCGTCGCATTACCCACCGCCAAGCACTCGCCGCCCTGCCGCTCCATCGCGCCCCGACCGCCCACAAATACACAGCCGGTCACCTACTGCTAGTCGCGGGCTCTCGCCAATATGCAGGCGCCGCGCTGTTGTCTGGGCGGGGGGCGATCGCGAGCGGTGTAGGCATGCTGACCCTGGCAGTACCAGAGACCCTTCGCCTAGCGCTCCTACCGCAGCTGCCGGGCGCCCTGCTGCTGGGCTGCGCCGAAACGGCTGAAGGCGCGATCGCCCGCTTTCCCAACACCCTAGACCTATCCAAATACGACGCCATTGCCTTTGGTCCCGGACTCACGCCCACCGTCCCAGCCCTGCTAACCGCGGTGCTCGGCGCCCGCTGCCCGCTCCTGCTCGATGCAGACGGGCTAAATCTTCTGGCCCAGGGCAACCCTACCAAACAGCTGCAGGCCCGCTCAGCGTACACAGCCCTGACGCCTCATCTCGGTGAATTTAAGCGACTCTTTCCAGATGTCTACGCCCAGCAAGCAGACCATACGCTCCCTGGCGAAATTGCCTCGAAGGCCGCAGCGGCCAGCAGTGCCACCGTCTTGCTCAAAGGGCCCAGAAGTGCGATCGCGACAGACGATGCCCTCTGGTTTAACCCTGTCAGCACAGCTGCGCTCGCCCGAGGCGGCAGTGGCGATGTCCTCACCGGTCTAGCGGGTGGGCTTATGGCCACCGCCGCTCGCACCGGAACAGATCTTACTGCTGCAGTGACAAGTGCCGTATGGTGGCATTCCCAGACCGCACGCTACCTCAGCGGGCAGCGCACCCTTCTCGGGGTCGACCCGCTGCAGCTTGCCCAGCATCTCAATCCTGCGCTGCAGGCAATGATGCAATAGGTTAGCGGGCTAATCGACTTTCGCCCCGTCGACCTCTGCGCCTTCTACCGCTTCTGCGGCAGCTCGCCGCTGCTGTACCGATTGCCAGGTCCGCCAGCTCAGCCGCACCAGCATCAGCACCGTCAAAGGCACCACCACCACGCCGATTAAACCTGCCCAGGGAGAATAAGGATCTGTTGCGTGCAGCACCAAGTACCCCACGTACAGAACGTAATAAGACAGCAGCAAGACACCCTCGCGCCGAGAGACCTCATTATCCGTAAAAAAGATGGGAAAGCACATCACAGCCGCCGCCAACATCACCGGAATATCAAACGTCATGGCAGACGCTGAAATATCAATTCCCGTAGAAGAGACTGCGCTCGTCAGGCCGAGCACCACCAAAATATTGAAAATGTTGCTACCGATAACATTGCCCACAGCAATATCTCGCTCGCCCCGGACGCTGGCCATTACAGAGGTTGCCAGCTCAGGCAGAGACGTGCCAAAGGCAATCACCGTCAGGCCAATAATGAGAGAACTCGCCCCAAAAAATTCAGCGATCGCAACCGCACTCTTCACCAGCAGCTGCGAGCCCACCACCAGCATCACCGAACCACCGGCAAACATCAGCACGTTGAGCGCAGTCTCTCTTACCGACAGCGATCGCGCGCCAAAGTTAGCATACTCATCTAAAATGCCTTGATCTTTCTCTTTACGGCTCTGATAGAGCAAAAATAAGGTGTACGCTAAGCCACCTAAAAACAACACCACCCCATCGGAGCGGTGAAGACGACCATCTAAACCAAAAAACATCAGCAGCGCAGAAACACCGATCATAATCGGCACGTCTAGCCGGACCAGCTGCTGCGCAACAATCAACGGCGAAATCAGCGAAGAAATCCCTAAAATCAACAGAATATTGCAAATATTACTGCCAACCACATTGCCCAAAGAGATATCTGCCTGACCATGAAAACTCGCATTCAAGCTAACGGCCAGCTCAGGCGCGCTCGTGCCAAAAGCCACCACCGTAAGCCCAATCACCAAAGGCGATACACCGATCGTAGCTGCCAACTTAGAGGCCCCTTTGATCAAAAATTCTGCGCCGCCCACTAGCAGGGCCAGGCCCGTCACTAAGGAAACCACCATCCAAATACTCATAGGCGTTGCGATTTTCAGGTCTCTTTCAGGACGCTTTCATATAGTGGGCTGTAGCCTATGCGCTGTCTCTCGTTTCGGAGGCCGAGACTGGTCTCTACATATCAAGTTACCCAGATATGAGCCTTACACCGCCTATTGCAGCCCGTTTCACACCAACTACCTACTAAACAGATACAAGGCTTTTTAAAGGCATCCCTACAACCCATACTATCGTTCAATACAAACAACAATAGAGAAACACCAAGGGGGGCAATCTCTGCCCTGTCAAGCCTATCAGAGCAAGACTATCAGAGGTCGACGCTTTAGAATATCGATAACCGACCCACCAGACAAGACCCTATCAGTAGTTTTTTGTCGTTTTTTTGAGAAATTACCCTGTGCCAACCGCTGCCCCCACTGAGCTTGCTCCCTGGCGATCGCCCCTCGCCAGAGCCCTCCACCGCAACCGCGCCCAGCCATTCTGTCGCTTTCTGCAGCTGGCCACCCTCCGCCCCGACGGCACCCCAGCCAATCGCACGGTAGTCTTTCGAGGATTTGCAGAAAACAGCAATCGGCTAATGTTCATTAGCGATCGCCGTAGCGAAAAGATTTCACAAATTGAGCAAAATCCCAACGCAGAAGTCTGTTGGTACTTTACTAAAACGCGTGAACAGTTTCGCCTCAGCGGTCAGCTACAGGTGATTACATCAGACAGCCCCGACCCAGCCAACCAGCAGCTACGCGATCGCCTCTGGCAAAACATCTCAGACAATGCCCGCCTTCAATTTGCTTGGCCGCATCCCAAAGCAGCCCGCGAACAAGACAGCGCCGCCTTTAGCCCGAACCCTCCCGATTCAGCAGCCCCGATTGAGAACTTTTGTGCGCTGTTGCTGTCTGCTCACACCGTCGATTATCTTTCTCTGAAAGGCAATCCCCAAGACCGAGTGCTCTACCAAAAAAAGCCAAAAGACAGCAGCGCAGCGTGGACAATGGCTGAGGTAAACCCCTAATCAAAGCCGACAAGTCTCGTCAAAGCGCTAGAGCCCAGAACCGCCCAAAAATTCTTGTAGCGCCCTGTCATCGACGCTGCAGCACAACGTGCCATCGCACTTCTCGGCAACGGGTTTTCTCTTAGCAAGGCCCGGCGCAACAGAAACGAGCTGCTCAAGGCTGTACACATCGCTCTCTACGGGCTGAGCATCGAGCGATCGCACGACAACATCCTGTCGCTGGCGCAGCTCAGCGAGTTCATTTTCCAGCGCATCTATGCGGTCTACTAGCGCCCGAATAGCTAACGCTTCAGAATCGGGCAGGCGGCCATGCTCTAAAGGATCTACCCGCTCACCAGACCGGTAAACCACGCGCCCAGGCACCCCTACCACTGTGCAGTCAGAAGGCACTTCGCGCAGCACCACAGAGCCCGCCCCAATGCGAACATCATTGCCGATTTGAATATCGCCTAGCACTTTTGCGCCAGCCCCTACAATGACCCCTGTCCCTAGCGTGGGGTGCCGCTTGCCAGATTCCTTACCGGTGCCGCCCAGGGTAACCCCCTGATAGATCAAAGACAAATCGCCTACAATTGCCGTCTCGCCAATTACCACGCCCATGCCGTGGTCGATAAAAACACCCGAGCCAATCGTAGCCCCCGGATGAATTTCGACCCCGGTTAGCGCCCGCGCCACATGAGAAATAAATCTCGGCACAAAGGGCAACCCCAAATTCCACAGCCCATGGGCAAGCCGATGCAGTACCAACGCCTGAAAGCCAGGATAGAGGAGCGCAACTTCTAGCCAGTTTCGAGCAGCCGGATCACGGTCAAAAATGATGCGAAAATCGCGGACAATGGCCTTAAACACAGTGCAGTTTTCCTGGATAACAGCGGTTGGTTGAAGCTATCGGAACGAAGGCTCAACCATTGAACAACAAATCAGCCAAAACTATATTAACGTCTGATTAATCTCGCTCCAACCTACCGGAGGGTACGGTTCTCCTATTCCTATGCTCCTATCCAATCCCTAGCCGAACCGCTAGGCTCGGCGTCAGCGGCAGCAGCACCAGCAGCATCAAAAACAGCGACAGTAGCGCCAGGGCAGCGCGGGCATCGTCTGGCTCGCTCAGGTCATCGGTACAGGGTCGCTCGGGCTGCCGCTGCAAAAAGACAATCAGCACCGCCCAGTACAGCGACAGCGGATTGAACAAGCCAACAATCGCTAGCAATACCAGCGTCACTGCCGAAGCGCGAATGAGCGTCCTGCGCCCATAGATAGCTTGAACGATCCGGCCACCGTCTAGCTGCCCGGCAGGCATCAGATTGATCGCATTGATAATCAGCCCGAGCCAGCCCACAATCATCAGTGGATGAATATCTACTAGGTCTGCCTGGAGCGCATCCCCCAACACCGCTCGCGCCAGCGTGCCAACAAAGACCGACCCCTGGAAAAATTCACTCGGTAGCTGAAACAAACTGCCCGGGTGAGAGAGTACCAGACCGACAAACAAGAAAATGAAAGACAGCAGTCCACCGGCTGCAGGCCCGGCAAAAGAGACATCAAAGAGTACCGAGCGGTTCGGCAAGATAGATTCGAAGCGCATCAGCGAACCGAACGAGCCCAGCTGCCAGGCAGGCAAGAAAAACGGCGGGCTAATGTTCACATCGCGTCTGCGGGCTAGCACCCAGTGCCCTACCTCGTGAGCCGCCAAAATCGCCACGATGCCCAGGCCAATCGGCACCACTTCAGGCCATCTTTCTGGAGATTGAAAAATATCAAACCCCTGCAAAATCGCCGCCGTCTCCAAGCTGGTAGCTAGGGTAGCCACTGCCAGCACAACGGCTAACACCTTTTGCGCCACGGTGGTCTCGCTGGGGCCGTTGGCTTTTGGTAGTACCACCACGACCGGCTTATTTTCAGGATTGGCCAGCAAAAAGGCGTGGTAGCGATCGCCGCATATCCCCGCCAGCTTCTGGCTCAAAATATCAGCAGTTTCACCCGGCTTGCCGCGCAGGTTGCCCTTAAAAATCGCCCCCTCCTGATAGGGCACCGTCTTCGTACGGAAAAACGTATCTACCCCAAAAATCCCTTCTATCAGCGCCAAATCCTCCGGGGGAATAGGCGGCTTGTTGTCCTCATCTTTGGCTGAGGCCTGCTCGACTGTTTTTTTAGAATCTGCGGCTGTCGCCGTAGCCTCTAGCCGCTGCGATGACGCCACCATCGTTTTGCCTGCTTCGCCAGACCTTGTTTCAGAAGAAGACATCCCTGCCGCTGCTTGAGCGTCTACTGGGGTCGCCATCGTCTCTGCCGTAGGAGTAGTGCCTTGGCCGTTTTCTTCGACCAGCGTCTGGGCCCGCTGCGCTGCCAGCGCCTCGCGGTCCGCCGCGCGTAGCTGCCTTCCCAAATAGATATAGAGCCCTGCCGAAGAAATCACCAGGATTAAAATACCGGCCAGGTTCAGATAGATACCCGCTGCCGAAAAGCCAAAAAACAGTAGCCAAGGAACCATCAGCACCACCGTCTGGAGCCAGGCCAAAATGCCTAGCTTGCCGAAGGGTTTGGCCTTGGTGTAGCCCCAAGCCAGGATGGCAGACGCGGCCAGCAAGAGTAAAACAGTAACCATAAGAAGTGCGTTGTTGGACCTGAGCAGTGATCGCTAAGCCCTTACGAAAGGAATATGAGAAGAGGCATTCACATTTGTTAATTTTATTTTAATAGAGGATGGTGAGGGGATACCTCAACGTAGACAAAGGCTTTCAGGTAAACTGACTCCAGCAGCCGATATCCCGACAGCCGTGCCAATAACGGTACTCCTATCGCGTCCGCCAAGGCTAAACAGCATGCCAAATGATTCATCCAAGCCAAATATCCCGGAGCAAGGCAATCGTTCGCCACGCTTCTCGGAAGGCTTGCCGCCCGTCGTCGGACAGCAGCGCAGCAATAACGACTCCTTCACTATCGACTACAATCCTGACCCCGAACTCCAAGTCGACAATGAAGATGTCAGCACCTACCAACCCCTCAATCGCAAGCAGAGAACCGGCCCCGAGAGCACCCGGCCCAGCTTGACGAGAGCAAATGCCCTAGAGGCCGATGCAATAAATGGCAACGGTTCGAGCACGCTGACCAACCCCACTTCAGGCACTTCGGGCATTTCAAGCGGCAGTGAAGAGCGCTACACCCGGCAGCCCGCGATTGACCCTGTGAAAGTTGCCCAGGCTCCTATCAGCGTCGTTGCGATCGCAGCGGTCATTGTCGTCGTTGTAGGCTTTACCCTCGATAGCTTCTGGCTTACCCTGGCCGGTTCACTGGTGGCCTTCATCGTATCCCTCCGGCTCATTACCCCCACCTTGCAGGAGGCCATACAAGACCTCACCCAGCAGCAGCGAGCCCTGTTTGTCGCGGTTCCCGGCCTCATTTTCGGCATTGTCGGGCTCATATACACCAGCGGCATCAGCCGACCGATTGCGCGCTGGGGCAGTGGCCTCCGCTGGGATATTATCAGTGCCCTAGGCGATTTTCTCGGTGCCATCGGTCAAATCTTCATTGCGGTGCTGGCGGTCTATGTCGCTTGGCGGCAGTACATCATCTCCCGCGACCTCACCGTTCAGCAAAACCTAATCACCCAGCAGCAGACCATCGACTCCTACTTCCAGGGCATTTCCGAACTAGTCCTCGATGACGAAGGACTGCTCGAAGACTGGCCCCAAGAGCGGGTCATCGCAGAAGCCCGCACCGCAGCTATTCTCAGCAGCGTGGATGCAGGCGGTAAGGCCAAGGTGCTACGCTTCCTCTCTCGCTCCAAGCTGCTCACGCCCCTCGCCCGCGACCAGCGCCTAGGCCGCCCCATCTTAGATGGCTTAGGTGGCTACGCCGAAGACCGGCTCAACGGCACCCGAGTAATTGATCTAGGCGTGATGCTAGCAGCAAGCAACCTGATCAGCACCGATCTGCGCTGGCTAGACCTGAGCGATGCCAACTTAATCCGTGCGAACCTCACCGACTGCGACCTGGTTCGGACGAACTTTGCCCGGGCTATTTTGTGCGACGCCAACCTTACCAATACCGACATTATGGGCGTGCGCTTTTTTTACGGCAGCTTAGAAACGGCCACGCCGCGCACCCGGCAAGACACCCCCAACTACACAACCGGCGAATTTACAGGCACCGTCGTCGAAGGGGCAGACTTTACCAACGTGCAGCGCCTTTCAGAAGTGCAGCGGTGCTACTGCTGCGCCTGGGGAGGCAGCAAAACGCGGGCAACCATTCCCGGCGGCTGCGAAGGCATTCCCAATCAGCTTGGACGCTAATGATTCATCCATAAAGATTCTGAAAACATACCGCTGCCATTGAAGAAGATTTGGTACAGGTCATCGGTCATCCATCGGCACTTACGCGGATCGGCGGCCATGATTGGGTAAATTTGATGTGATGAGCCGCCAACGGTTTACGATTAATCACGGCTCGATTTAGTCACGAATCAGACTTGGTCAAGACTCAGGATTTAGTCACGCCCGAGATTGCGATCGCGCTTGCATTCCTCTCCTCTCCTTCTTCACTATGGTCTCACGCTCCGCAGGGAAACGCTCTATCAAGCAATCGCTTAAAAGCAGTAAGCAGCGCAGCGCCACCAAAAGCGCCACTAAAAGTGCCACTAAAAGTGCTAAAAGGGGGGGCAAAGTTAGCGCCAAAAGCAAGCGAAAAGGCAAAGCGATCGCCCAAGCCGAAGACGAAGCACCGATCGTCGAAACGCTCAGTCCAAGGCAGAAGCTGATCCAAGAGCGGGCCGCTGCCAAGCGTCGCCAAGAAATCGTTTCCTACGTCGCCACCACCTTCTTTATCTGCGCCTTTCTAGGCCTGCTATTTGGCATCTTGGTCGAACCCAAGATAGGCGTTGCAGCGGGCGGTGCCCTCATGTGCCTGGCGCTGTCGTTCAAGTTTCAGCGGCTGGCCCTCTACGCCTTCATCATCTACATTCCCTTTGCAGGCACAGTCACCTATGCGCTCGGCGGCAGCTCCATTCTGCAAATTGCCAAAGACATCTTCTACATCCCCGCGCTGATCGGCGTCTTTCAGTTCTGCCGCAAAAACAAACTGCCGATCATCCTCCCCAAAGCCATTAAGCCGCCGCTCATCCTGCTGATCATCATCGTGTTGATGAATGTGTTGCTGGCCAATATTCCCGACCAAATCGGGCAGGTCAATGGCAAGTGGCCCATCATCATGGCCATTTGGGGCATTAAAATTCTGTTTGGCTACATTCCCCTAGTGGCCTGCATTTACTATCTCATTCGCAACAAAGATGACATGCTGGGCCTGCTCAGGCTACAGGCGGTGCTGGTGCTAGTGGCCTGCAGCCTAGGGCTCATACAGTACTTTATGCTGCTGACTGGCCGCTGCGCAGGCACCACCGGCGTCGGCGAAGAAATGTTCCGCGCTTCACTGCAGGCCAAGTGCTTTGTCGGCGGTTCGCTGCTCTATGCGCCCGCCGTTGGCCAGATTCGCTTGCCAGGGACGTTTGTGGCCCCTTGGCAGTGGGGCTGGTTCCTCATTTCAGCGGCCTTCTTTAGCTTTGGCACCACCTTTAGTGACAAGTCTGCCTTCTGGCGAGGGGTGGGGCTGGTGTCACTGGTAGCCGTGATGATTATGTCGGTGATTTCGGGTCAGCGGATTGCGCTGGTGCTGGTCCCCTCAGCGCTGATCGTGCTTACCATCCTCACCGGGCAAGTTGCCAACCTGAAGCGGTTTATTCCGATTGGCGTTCTGCTGGCCATTATCGTCTCCTACCTACTGGCCAACAACCCAGAAGTCGTGCAGACCCGAGTCGACAGCCTGTATTCTCGCTGGTCGGCCTCACCGCCCCAGCAGTTCATCACTGAGCAATTTGACCAGGTATGGGACCAGCAGCGGGGCATTTTTGGCCACGGCGTTGGCCGCGCGACCAACTCGGCCCGCACCTTCGCCAAGACAATTTTGATCGAGACTTATCATCCCAAGCTGATTTATGAGCTGGGTCCCCTGGGCCTAATCGCAGCGCTGTCGGTATATACGGCTCTCACCATCGCTACCTTCCGGGTCTACCGAAAAACCAAAGACAAAAACCTCCGTAGCTATGCGGCCTCAATGTGGGTCTTTATCTTTTTTATTAGCTATTGCCCGTACTACTACCCGCTAGATGTCGACCCGGTTGGGGTTTACTATTGGCTGGCTGCAGGGATTGTGCTCAAGATTCCAGAGATTGAACGGCAGGAGCGCGAAAAGGCCGCTGCGGCTGCGCTCGGCCAGACAGAAGAGGAGATCGCCCTACCCAAAGGGCGCCGCAAACAAAAGGCCCAGCCGACGTTCACCTAATCCGACGCGATCTTTGCCATGTCTACGCCTGCTGCAAACGCCCCTTTTATTTCAGTCGTCATCCCGACCTATGGCCGGGAAGCGGTGCTGTGCGATTCTATCAAAAGCGTACTAGCACAAGACTACCCCGCCTTTGAGCTGATCGTGGTCGACCAGACCCAAAACCACGAGCCCGCGACCCAAGCCTTTTTAGAGCAGCTGGCCAACGAGGGTAAGATTCAGCTCTACAAGGTGTCTTGGGCAAGCTTACCGGGTGCCCGCAACTATGCCATTGAGCGGGCAAAGGGCAGCATTTTTCTATTTTTAGATGATGATGTGGAGCTGCCTGCGGGCTGCCTAGCGGCCCATGCCAAGGGCTACGAAGGACGGCCTGAGGTGGGTGCGATCGCAGGCCGAGTATTCGACCGCATGAAGCTCACAGAATCTAAAAAGCCCGAAATCGAAACGCTGCCCCCCGAAGCCATGGACCCCGGCATTGCCTGGTACCACATCGATCTTGTCCACACGACCAAGCCCCAGCGGGTGCTCACCGCCCGAGGCTGTAATATGTCTTTTCGCCGCAGCGTGTTTGAAGAGCATGGCCTCCGCTTCGACGAGCGCTTTCAGGGCAGCGCCGTCCGAGAAGAATCCGACTTTTGCCTGCGGGTTCGCAAGACCGGCCTGATCATTTGGTATGAGCCCGCTGCACACCTAGTGCACCTCGGCGAAGAAACCGGCGGCTGTCACGACATCAGCACGCGATCGCTCAAGTACCAAACCACCTTTTACCACAACCATTTCCTCATGGCGCTCAAGAACCTCACCCCCAGCCAACTGCTGCGGCTGTCAGCGAGCCTCTTCGACTGCCACGTACTCGGCAACCCGCCCTGCAACAAAAGCGGTTCACCGGTCAAAATTGTCAGTCGCTTCGGCTTTTATCTGTGGGGCTTCCTGCTCGCCTGCTGGACGCTGATCAATCCGGCCCACCGCGACGGTCGGCTGTACAGTGAGCCCCTGACTGAGGCATAACCTGACTGAGGCGGAAAAAGCACTATGAAAATTCTGGTTGCCAGCCACACCTACATCGTCGATCTCAACTGCGAAAAGCTGCGATCGCTCACCCAAATAGACCCCCAAATAGAGGTCACCGTCGTGGTGCCCAAAGTGTGGAACCCGGGCGGCGTACAGAGTAAGCGAATTGAACCCCAGCCAAAGGAAGAAGGGCGCTTTCGCGTAGTGCCCATTTCAAACCTCAGTCAAAACAATCAGAGCCTGCTGAGCTTCGGCGCAGATATCATCCCTCTCCTGCGAGACTTTCAGCCCGATATCATTCACGTCGAGCAAGGGGCCAAATCTCTGGGCTACGGCGAACTCATCACGTTCAACCGGCTGCTACGACTCAAGGCCAAAAACGTCTTCTTTACCTGGTGGAACCTACCCTACGAGGTCAAATTCCCGATCTCTTGGCTCGAAGCCTACAACCTCAAGCATACAGACGGCCTCATCGTCGGCAACCAAGACGGTGCAGACATCCTCGCAACCCACGGCTACCATGGACCCGTCATCGTGATGCCCCAGCTGGGCGTAGATGAGAGCCTCTTCAGGCCAGCTCAGCAGCCAGCCCTAGCCGCCCAGCACGGTATCTCAGAAGGGGAATTTGTCGTTGGTTTTGTGGGCCGCTTCGTCGAAGAGAAGGGCCTACTCACCCTGTTCAAGGCCCTCGGCAAGCTCACAACGCCCAAGCCCTGGAAACTGCTCCTACTCGGACGTGGCCCACTCAAAGAAACTCTAGAGCAGCTGGCCCAAGCGCAAGGCATCAGCGATCGCATCATCTGGATAAACAGCGTCCCCCACGCCGACGTGCCTCGCTACATCAACCTGATGGACACCCTGGTCCTCCCTTCAGAGACAACCTACCAATTCAAAACCATGAGTTCGGCTGGATGGAAAGAGCAGTTTGGCCACGTGATTATTGAAGCGATGGCCTGCGGCGTTCCGGTTATTGGCTCCGACTCCGGCGAAATTCCCCACGTGATCAAGTCCGACGGACTGGTTTTCCCGGAGGGCAATGTCGACGCCCTAAGCGAAAAAATCACCCATCTCATCGAACAGCCAGACCAGCAAAAGGCCCTGGGTGAAAAAGGCTACCAGCGAGCCATGACCGAATACACCAACCGGGCCCTCGCCAAGCGGCAGATTGAATTTTATGAAACGCTTTTGTAAGACGCATCGCTTGGCAGCTTGGCAAGAATGGGCGGCTTAGCGGGAATGTGTAGCTTTGCGCGGATATGTACGGTCTCCTCAGGCAAGCTACGTAAGCTATGTATGGAGTTTGATACATATTTCGAAATCAAGGGAACTTTATATGTGATTCGAGGGAAACATCTGCTCTAATGGGTGGGCGACAGGCTTAGAGACAAAAACTGTCATGCCCCAAAACGCCCCCGATCAAAGGCCCTACGCCCCAGTAGGTCTTGGTCACTTTGGTCAAACCCTTTAGTTCCAAACCCTATCGGCCCTTTATCGGGATACGTTAACGGCACTGTGAATCATAAATATTTCTCCGCTGGGCGGCATCATTTTGCCAGTCGGCTGCTTTTTGTTGGATGTGCGATCGCACTTAGCAGCTGTACCGATGGCATTCCGCCCTCCACACAAACCATCACCTACGGCAAAGCAGCCAACGATCTCTACATTCAGCCTATCCAAGTTTGCAATGACCACGGCAGCGGCTGTGCCGACGTCAATCTATTTGCAGACATCACGGCCAAAATCCTTGAGCAAGCTAGGCTCAAGGTCAACTTTTTGCCGACCAATCAGCTCCATGCATCGCGATTTCTCAGCATCGATAGCTCACAGAGCAGCTCTAGCAACTCAGAATTTTACGAGCTGAGCCGTTCGGGTGGCCCCGGCGACTACGGACGTCATCCAGACTCCACCCGCGACTCTGGCCCTATCAACGTCTGGTTTGTAGAAGAAATTGACTCCGGTAGCGGCGCGACTCAGTTTGGCCTGGCCTGGGTCGATGGCAATGGCGTGCTGATCAGCGAAGCCACGCAGGACTTCAACGATGGGGAAGGCCGCATTGATACCCTGGCTCATGAAATCGGCCATAACCTGGGCCTGCGCCACACCACCTTTGGCGCGGGCGGCGCCGAAAACCTGCTCACCGACGGCAACCGCCGCAACGTGCCCAGCTCCACGGCAGATGTCTACCCCGATGGGGCAGGCACTAGCCAGCTGACCGACGCGCAAATCAAAGAAATCCTCAACAGCGGCTTTCTCACCCCCACCGCAGGCGATACTTTCGATGAAACGGCAGCCGACTTGGCGAGCTTTTCTCTGAGCAGCCTAGCCGTTGGTAGCGAAGAGCCGGAAAGAGTCCCCGAGCCGGGCACCTGGTTAGGGCTGTCTGTGCTAGGACTCTCTATACTGGGTTTGGGTCGAAAAGGGCCTGCGTCTCAGGCATAGCGATTCTGCGTCCGCGTCCCCGCCTAGCTTCTCTGTCTCTAATGCCTCTGTCTCTGCGTAGCCGATGGATCCGCGTCATTTCACAATAGGCCGTAGACACACCGGCAACAGACCCAGTCCATTGCGATGGCTACTGACCCTCGCTATCGGACTTTTTATGGTGAGTTGCACTCAGTCTTTCGCCGAGCAAACGTCTCTTGAACTTCCCATGAGCGCAGAGCAGCCAGCCGCCAGTGCAGATCAGCTAACCCACCCGCCGCTTCGCCAAAGCGTTACAAACCAGCGCTATCGATTTGAAATAACCGCTGTCGATGGCTGGGAAACGCCCGCTGCCCTGGGAACTTTGTACGAATCGGGAACGCCTCGCTGGGAGGTGGAGCTAGCCCATCAATATGGTCCTCGATTTGCGTTGGTCAGTCCTACCGGACAGGTACTACTGATAGATGAATTTATTAACGTGGCCAGTTCGCGAGCGATCGCACTCTACACAGCCCAAGGCGACCTGATCGCCCAGCACAGCTTCGACGATATTCAGCAAGCCCTGGGCATCTCCCGCGCGAGCCTCACCCAAAAGGCGACCAGCGGCTGGTGGGTATCAGCGCCCCCCACACTCAATGAAGCCGGAGACCTTGGCCTCGTACAGACGGGCGGCACAACTCTGAGTATCGACCTGCTGACCGGCCATCTGAGCTCTGGCCATCTGAGCTCTGGCCATCTGAGCTCTGGCTATCTGAGCTCTGGCCATCTGAGCTCTGGCCACCTGAGCATTCGTCCAACCATACCGCCCGCCCTATGACCCTCCCGAAGCCCTCCGGACAGAGACCTCTAAACATCTTGCAAATCGTGCCGTCTATCTCGCTGGTGTACGGCGGTCCTAGCCAGATGATTCGCGGCCTTGCTGCGGCCCTCGGTCAGCAGCCCAATCAGCAGGTAGGCAGCGTTACCGTCATCACCACCGACGCCAACGGCGATGTAGACGAAAATCCACTAGAGGTACCCCTCGGTGAACCGGTCGACGAAGGGGGCTACGACGTGATTTATTTTCGCTGCGCTCCCTTCCGGCGCTACAAGTTTTCGACCGATTTGCTCAGCTGGCTATGGGCCAACGCCCATCGCTACGACATCGCCCATATCCACGCGCTATTTTCACCGGTGAGCACTGCTGCTGCCACCCTCTGCCGCTGGAAAAACTTACCCTACATCATGCGCCCCCTCGGCACTCTAGACCCCGCCGACTTGCAAAAAAAGAAACTGCTCAAGCTGCCCTACATCGCTCTGCTCGAAAAGCCCAATCTCGCCGGGGCTGCCGCGATTCACTTCACCAGTGAACTCGAATCCAAAGTCTCCAATCGCTTTGGCACCACCACCCCAGACATGGTGATTCCCCTGGGGGTTGCGCTACCCGAGCTACCCGAGCGAGGCCCCTCACAAGCCGCCATTCGAGAAAAATTCAACATTCCAGACGATCACTCCATTGTGCTGTTCATGTCGCGAATCGATCCCAAAAAAGGGTTCGATTTGCTGTTGCCTGCCTTGGAAAAACTGCACGCCAGCGGCCAGTCCTTTCACTTCCTTCTGTGCGGCGCAAACCCCCAAGATAGAGCCTACGAAAACAACATTCGAGAACAGATTAACCGCTCACCGTGGGCTAGCTCAGCGACGCTGTGTGGCTTTATCTCC
>JBCBFY010000082.1:9022-23653 GCA_038527325.1 Cyanobacteria bacterium J06614_10 | reverse complement strand
GGTAGATTGGCGATCGCTCGACGACAAGACAAAAAAGTTAATCGACGATATCTTCGCTGCACCTTCGGATGAGCGCTAAAGTCTGACTGAGCGTGTACGTACCTAGTAGTTATGCAGGATGATAAGGCTATGCAGCTGATTGGAATGCTCGATTCTCCCTATGTTCGGCGAGTTGCGATCGCACTACATCATTTCGGGTTACCCTTCGAGCATCTGCCGCTTTCGGTCTTTCGCAATGTAGAAGACTTTAAGCAAATTAACCCGCTTGTCAAAGCACCAACGCTAGTGTGCGACGACGGCGAAGTGTTGATGGACTCTAGCCTAATCCTGAACTATATAGATAGACTGGCTACCGCAAAGGCCGACAGCGCTCACCAGAGATTGATGCCCGAACCCATGGCAGACTATCAAAAAGCGCTTCGACTGATTGGGCTAGGGCTAAATGCCTGTGATAAAACGGTGCAAATCATTTATGAACGTGACCTGCGTCCGACTGAGAAACAGCATCAGCCTTGGCGCGATCGCATCGAGTCTCAGCTGCTATCTGCCTACGGGTTGCTTGAGCCCTATGCCGCTGAGACATCCTCTTGGCTCATTCAAAATCGCTTGACTCAGGCAGATATTACCGTAGCCGTAGCCTGGCAGTTTACGCAGCTGATGGTCGCCGATGTCGTCAACATTAACAGCTACCCCGGCCTAGCAGCCCTCTCCAAACGAGCTGAAGCCCTACCCACATTTGCGGCAGCCCCCCTAGCCCGCAACTGGCAGCCAGCAGAAACCTAGGCTAACCGCCCGCTCAGATTGGCCAGCTCGCTCGACAGTTCAGACACACCGCTCACTCACCATGCGTATTGACCTCAGCTCAGTTCCTATCGAGTCAGGAACGACTTATCCACAAGCCTTTCGGTCTGCTGTTGCCGGGCGTTCTCGGCAGCGTGTAGGCAATGCCGCCGGGCTGACAAATTTTGGCGTGAATCTGACGACACTGGCACCGGGTAGTCAGTCTGCGCTGCGGCATTGGCACTCAGCTCAAGACGAATTTGTCTATGTCATATCAGGTGAGCTGGTGCTCATGACTGACAAGGGCGAAGAGGTTCTTGGCCCAGGCGATATGGCTGGTTTTGCCGCAGGTGTCCCCAATGGCCATCACCTGGTGAACCGTTCGGCTGATCCTGCGGTTTATTTGGAAATCGGCGATCGCACCCCAGCAGACAACGCCCACTACCCAGACCACGACCTCGTCGCATGCACTTCTGACGACCAGAGAACTCATGACTACCTGCATAAGGATGGGCGTGCCTACTCATCATGAGTTATCTCAGCTTTGCCTCGCTAGGTTGCGCAGAACCACCCTGCTCAAACCCATCTTCAGAGTGTTTGACTGATATCACAGGTGTGTAAAAAGCAACATTGCCTTGTCGAAGTCGGGTGTTTACCGGTTGCGAGGTTTGCTTTCACGATATGGATACTTTTCAAGCGATGGATTCGCTTGTCGGCAAATGGCGTTCTAAGATTCATTTCCTAGAACATTTCGAATAGTAAAAGTATCTGATGAGAGATAGCAAATATACGTATTTATACGAGCACGTAACCAAACTTTTATGGACTTAACATCCGCGTATCTACTGAAAAATAGGTCAAAAACAGGGACATTTTTTCCTGAAAAACCAGCGGATAGCTTAGCTATTGCAAGTATATTTTTATACCACACTAAAATAGCCGACTGAGGTGGCTATTCTTCTTCGTGGTCATGTCTGACGGCTGTAGGCTTACGTCATCAGATTTCCACCACACAACCATAGGGACTTCACGATGAGCAAATTTCACGTTCTTGGCGCATTTATAATGCTGGCTGCCTGGTCAGGCAACGTCAGCGTATCTAACTCAGCGAATAATTCAGCGTTAGATGCTGCATCTTCTGAAGCTGCGTCTGGCCATTTGATCAGTTGGCAAGTCGGGTCGGCTGCCCATGCCGAAGTGCGCTGGACACCGAACCCTGAGCGCGGCAGTGCTTCTTCTACGATGTCTGGAGGGCGCCGAGGAACAGCGGCTTCGGCCTGCGCGCTAGATGCTGAGGTCCCTGACCCAGCAATTACCCTGCTGGTCCCAGAAGGCACGACTGGTCTGACCACCAAGGCCCAGCCTACCCTCTCCTGGTACCTTGAGAGCGAAAACATGGTCGATATGGAGTTTGTGCTCTCTCACCCCAATAACCCAGAACCAGTGTATACAAAGCGCCTACAGTCTGGGGCCGGGCTAGTAGAAGTTACGCTACCTGACTCTGTCGAGTTAGAGGCAGATACGCGCTATCGCTGGACCGTATTTGTGACCTGCAACGGCGGTGAATACGAGATTCATGCTCGCAGCTTTGTAGAGCGCGTGGTCGACAATGAGGTAGAAGCCGCTGTTGCTGCAATGCCGCCTTCAGACCAGGCAAATGCCTATGCCGTAAGAGGCATTTGGTACGACGCGCTCAACACGCTGGTCGATGCCTATCGTCAAGAGTCTCGGATGGTCACCCTGCTAGAGATTCGCGATTTGCTACAGCAGGCCGATACGCAGGTGCCGCTGGAGCTTTCCTTGGCTGTTGAGTCTCAGCGGTAAGCCGTTGGTGGCTTGCTGCCAAAAGCCATTTAGCGCAGCTAACCTGGCAAATTGCCCAAAATGCGGATGATTTGATCTTTCGCTGAGTGGGCTTACTAAGCATAGAGCGGGCTTTGCACCTCTTATGTAGCGATTCCTTTGAGCTACTGCTGAGGTGCTTTGACTTTGTGTCATGGGCAAAAGCGTATGCAGCCGACTGATTGAACGCTGATCGGGTGGACGTGCGTCTGTTGAGCCATTTGACTTGGTGGCATCAAGCGTTTTGCTGATGAGAATAGCCGGGGCAAAGGGACTAAAGCTCTAAAGCTATAGAAGGACAGATTTTACGTGGTGGATAAGCCTCGCAAGTCACCTGCCGTGGAATGGACTTATGTTCTAAGTAGCTGGTGGCGGCGGTCGTTCAAGCAGCAATATGTAGCTCCGTTGCTCGGCGTCGTGGCGACGGCTGGGGTCTTAGCGCTTCGGGGCATCGGGGCTTTTCAAGTTTGGGAACTTCAGGCGTTCGACCTGATGATGAATCATCGGTTTGCAGAAGATCCCGATGATCGCATCGTTATTATTGGCATTACTGAAGACGATATTGAGCAGGCTCAGCACGCTGCGGTGAGTGATGCCATGCTAGCGGATGTCATAGAAGCGGTGAAGGCTCACAATCCGACGGTGATCGGGCTCGATTTTTTCCGCAATGTTCCCCGAGACGATGGCTACGACCGCCTGCGCACTATCTTCCAAGAAACGCCCAACATTATTGGCATAGAAAAGGTGGTAGACGATGCTGCCCTCTCGGCGGTTGCAGGCAACTCTGTGCTGGTTCAAAATCATCAGGTTGCTGCGAGCGATTTGATCGTTGATATTGATGGTCGGGTGCGGCGGGGTTTTTTGTTTCCGAGTGCGGTGGGCGATCGCATCATCGAAGGCCTCGCCTTCCGCGTAGCCCTAGAGTATCTAGAGAGTCACGATATTTTTCCAAACCCCAACTCTGATGTGCTGCAGCTAGGCTACGCGCGCCTACCCCCTTTTGAAAAAAATTCGGGTGGCTACCGCAATGCAGATGCAGGTGGCTATCAGATTGTGATGAACTGGCGAGCGGATCTGGAGTTTCAAACCTTTAGCGCTCACGATGCCATGGAAGGCCGCATCCCATCGGGGACGCTTCAGGACAAAATCGTTCTGATCGGCAGTATGCAGTCGGGAGATGCGGATGTTTTTTTTACGCCGTATAGTTCTCAGCTGGGGACGGTGGGACTGTTGCCAAGTCACGGCATCGAAATTCACGCCAGCTTGGCCAGCCAGCTGATCAGTGCGGCCTTTGGTCAAAGGCCGCCGCTCAAAATGGTGCCAGAACAATACGAGATGCTGATGATTACGGCGTTTGCTGGTGTGGGTATTTGGCTGTATCGTTTCGGACGCAACGATTTACAGCGGCTGCGCACCTATGTCGTGTGCCTATTTGCCAATATTGGCTTTAGTCAGCTGGCTTTGGTTACCAGCGGCTGGTGGCTACCTGTGTTGCCCACCAGCATCGCGCTTTTGACTGCGCCGCTGATTACGCGCCTCCACCGGATCAATCATCTCAAGACGCTCTCTGAAATTGATGAGCTGACGCAGCTAGCCAATCGGCGGAGCTTTCAGGAACATCTGTCTACTGAGTGGCAGCGGGCTGTGCGATCGCACACGCCGATTTCGCTTATTTTGTGCGACGTCGATTATTTCAAGTTCTACAACGACACCTACGGGCACCCCCAAGGCGACGAATGCCTAAAGCTAGTGGCGAGGGCGATTGGGCAAGCGGTCCGTCGCCCCGATGATTTGGCTGCTCGCTACGGCGGCGAAGAATTTGTGATTTTGCTACCCAATACTGATGCTGAAGGGGCACAGCAAATCGCCAAAGATGCCGCTGCCTACGTCAGGGCGCTAGAAATGGAGCACAAATCCTCAAAAGTTGCTCCCATCGTCACTATTAGCCTAGGGGTGACGACTGTGATGCCCAAGCAGGATATTGCAGCGAGCACCCTGGTAGATACCGCAGATTTGGGACTGTATGAAGCAAAGCGGAGGGGCCGCAACCAAATGGTGTTGCGTTTGCCGTGGGCCGTGGGCTGAAGCTGTTACTAGATGACATTACTGTTCGGCGATTATTGACCCTGCCGGTGGGTGTTGCGATAGTTTACTCGGGCACCTGCCCACTGCAGCTTGTTGCGGAGGGTGCGGTAGTAGGAATGATCTTTCCCGAGGATGATAAATTTTGCCAGATGGCTAGCCATGCGGATGTCGACGCGCTGTCCGGGCCAGACAGTGGTGCCAAGGACGCCGTCTGTCCAGAGCTTGGTATTACCTTCTGGATCGACGAGCGGCCACACGCTTACGGTGCTACCCGGCGGTAGCACAATCGGTCGGCTCGATAAGCTCATTGGTGAGATAGGCGTGACGATAATCGCATGCATCCCAGGGTGGACAATGGGCCCATTCGAAGAGACGGTGTAGCCTGTCGAGCCGGTTGGGGTGCTAATGAGCAAGCCATCGCCCTGGTATTGGTCGACGACTTCGCCATCGATTTCGACTTCGAGCGTTGAGGTGATCATGCGATTGGGTGAGGCGGGTTTTACGCACATTTCGTTCAGAGCGTAGAAGCGATCGCTTACCGGCTCAATGTTGTAAGACTCCCCTTTGTGAGTTCTAGCCTGCAGCATCATTCTGAGCTGCACCGCGTACTTATCACCCAGCAAGCGCTGCCAAACCCGCTCAAAATCGCCAATCACATCAGAAGGCTCAGCCAAAAAGCCCAAATGCCCCCCTACATTGACCGCCAAAATTGGAATGTCATCCATCGCTAAATGACGCGCCGCTCCTAGCGCCGTGCCATCACCCCCTAACACGACTGCTAGGTCAATCGGCCCGGGTGCGGATTCTAGCAGAACTGGGTATGGATTGTCCTGCGCCCCTGCGGGTCCCATCATCACCTGGGCTCCATGGGCTTCCAGCTGACGCGCGCATTTGTCAGCAGTTTGCTTACTCTGCTGATTACCCGCTTTGTAAACGATGATGACCTGCTTGAGCTGCACGATGTTTCCTACGCTAGATGGGCTGAATGCCAGATGTGCTAAGGGATGACCAATTGACTCGTCAGGCTGAGGGCAAAGACCATAAGCAAAAAGCCTCAAGGTTCAATCACCTCAAGGCTCTATCCAGTTGGCCCCAGTTAGCCTGTAGCAGTCTGTTCTACCACTTAAGTAGATTGAACTGTTCCATATCGACCGTATCTCGGTTCCGATAGATAGACAATACAATGGCTAGCCCTACCGCAGATTCTGCTGCCGCAATCGTAATTACAAAAACAGAAAATACCTGACCCTTAATGCCATCGGGGTCTAAATAGTTTGAAAAGGCCATCAGGTTGATATTGACCGCATTGAGCATAAGCTCAATCGACATCAGCACACGAATAACGTTGCGGCTAGTGACTAAGCCAAAGATTCCAATACAGAACAAGGCCGCAGCCAAGATCAAAAAATACTCAAGTTGCATAGCTCAAATCTTACAGCTCAAATCTTACAGCTCAAAACGGACAAACAGCGGTTACTAGGCGATCGCAGCAAAGCGCCCACCTACAGACTCTCTTCACGGCTACCCGCCGCAACCAGCTCCCGAGGCTTCTCGGGTAGGGTCAGCGCTTCCTCTCCAGGGATGGTCGTATCGGGAATATACTCCCTGCGCGCCAAGATAATCGCTCCCACTAGCGTAATCAGCAGCAGCACAGAGGCCAGCTCAAACGGCAGCAGATAGTCGCTAAAAAAGTGCTGACCAATGATATTGATAGCGTCCTCACCCGCTGCTGGAACGGTAGAAATTGCCCAAGGATGCGATAGCACCATCGTTCCTAGCAATCCAAATAAGCCCGTACACACTGCAGCTGTCGCCGCTTTACCGATCCATGCATTCTTGACTGGGATGAAATCTTCTTGCTTATTTACCAGCATGATGCCAAACAGGATGAGCACGTTGACCGCGCCGACGTATATCAGTACCTGTGCCGCTGCCACAAAGCCAGCGTTGAGCAAAATATACAAGCCAGAAATGCTGATGAAGACCAACCCTAGCAAAAAGGCTGAGTACACGATATTTGACAGCAAGACGACACCCAGGGCGCCCGCTATCATAATCAACCCTAAAAGCCCAAAAGAGATCAGCTGAACTCCTTCTGCTAGGTTTAACGACGCTAAAAGCAAAACGACTTTCTCCTCACAACGATATCCTCGGTCTTTTACGCTTAGCCTAAAACTCGGCTAGCTGGTGCTCTATTCGGCGTTGGCTTCCTCTGCGGGTTTAGCCGCTTCCTCTTTGGCTTGTTTGGCCTCTATGTCAGCCAAAATATCTTGGGGCAAGCGGCCTGCTCGCTGGCTACCTTTGGGCAAATCATGGGGGTCCATCACACCCTTCGGCAAGTAGGCAAACTCTCGCATTGGCGTCACCATCGAATCTTCGGTGACCTTGTATGGCAAACGCCCTAGGGCGACGTTGTCATAGTTTAGGTTATGCCGGTCGTAGGCAGATAGCTCGTATTCTTCTGTCATCGATAGGCAGTTGGTCGGGCAGTACTCAACGCAATTACCACAAAAGATACAGACGCCAAAATCAATACTGTAGTGGTTTAGTGTCTTTTTCTTGGTTTCTCGGTTAAACTCCCAATCCACAACTGGAAGATTAATAGGGCAGACACGGACGCAAACTTCGCAGGCAATGCACTTGTCAAACTCGAAGTGGATGCGACCGCGATAGCGCTCTGACGGAATGACTTTCTCATAGGGGTACTGCACAGTCACTGGCCGACGCTTCATGTGGTCGAAGGTGACTGACAGTCCCTGCCCGATGTACTTCGCTGCCTGAGCCGTTTCTTTTGCATAGTCACCAACTTGTTTGAGAAAGTTCAGCATGGCACTAAGGGTTAGGTAAATAAAAGGGGGTTAGGTAAATAAAAGGCTTAAAATCGACGTTTGAAAATTGGGTTCTGATGGCTGATGGGGGACTTGCTACGCGCTGGCCTATGAGGAAGGTGCGCTATGCGAGTCGACGGTTAATTCAGCAAGGTGAGTCGCTTCTATCCGCCGAATGCAAAGGGAAAGGTGAGCTTCAGCCCCGCTGTGACCAGAAGATTTACCAGCGCTACAGGTAGTAAGAATTTCCAACCTAGGTCAAGTAGCTGGTCGATTCTGACACGGGGAACGGTCCAGCGCAGCAAAATCGTGAGAAACACTAGCAGGTAGGCCTTGAACATGGTCATGACGATGCCTAGCGAAGCTGTGATGATTTGTACCCAGGCCGCTGTCTCGCTGACGCCTAGTAGGCTGGTAATTGCTTCGACAGGAATCGGAAAGCTCCATCCGCCGAGATACAGCACCGACACAATAAGCGCAGAGAGCATTAGGTTGACGTATGAACCAACGTAAAAAAGACCGAACTTCATGCCGGTGTATTCGGTTTGGTAGCCCGCTACCAGCTCTTCTTCTGCTTCTGGCAAGTCGAAGGGTAGGCGCTCACATTCTGCCAGGGCCGAGATCCAAAAGATAACAAACCCGACGGGCTGTCTCCAGATATTCCACCCTAGGATGCCGTAGCCGGACTGCTGGTTGACGATGTCGATAGTGCTGAGGCCGTTGCTCATCATGACGATGGCAAGAACGGCTAGCGCCAGAGGAATCTCGTAGCTAATAGACTGTGCTGCTGCTCGCAACCCACCTAGCAACGAGTATTTATTGTTAGAAGAGTAGCCAGCCATCAAAAGGCCGATGGGGGTGATGCTAGAGAGTGCAATCCATAGAAAGATGCCAATCCCTAGGTCCGTAATCACCAAGTTTTGCCCAAAGGGGACGATTAGGAAGGATAGAAAGACGGGAATAACGACAATAGCCGGGCCAATGACAAAGAGCCATGGGTCTGCTTTGGCTGGAGTAATATCGGCCTTGAAGATGAGCTTGACGCCGTCTGCAACGGCTTGAAGTGCTCCAATAGGGCCGATGTAGTCTGGGCCAACACGCTGCTGAGCAGCGGCTGAAATTTTTCTCTCTAGCCAAACGCAAATGAAAATGCTGACGGTTGCCACAATGAGCATGAGCAACATAGGCAAGGGAATCCAAACTGTTTTTGCGGCACCTGAGGGCAATCCGAGCTCGGTTAGCGCTTGAACGACGGTTCCTTGGAGGTCAATGCCTTGATTCATGCTTGTAAAAGACGGCCTGAGCGTGTCTGTCTATATTTCTTTAACAGATTCTAACGCTTAATCAACCGCTCCATGTCACTCTCTTGCCGTAAATATACAGCGGGCGAAGGGGCATCTGAGAAATGCCCAAAGAAATGTCTAGAGAAATGCCCAAAGAAACGGCCAAAGAAAATTGGTACCGATAAAACTGGTAAAAATAAAAACCCCCCCGATATAAACCGGGGGGGCTGGAGTTCCTGAAAATCGTCACTGGATATATATTCGGGGGATATTTAGGATTTGCAAAGGGGGGTAAAGCCCATCACCTCTGTGTAGATACTGATACACCGCGCTAATTTCGTAAATTTAGTGACGCTTTCACGGCGCTTTCATAGTGCCTCAATGTCGGCTAGTGACGTTGGTAGGTTTTTGGAGGGCGCGTATGGATTTTGCCTTGTCGACTTTAGCTTGTTGAGTTAGAGCGCTTGGTTGGTCGGTGGGACGACGGTTGATTTTTCCCAAAGTTGGAGGCGTTTTTCTAAGGGGACGTAGGGCTGCTGGTGAGGGCCTTGGTAAATTTGTGTGGGCCGAAAGATTCTATTTTTGCCAATTTGTTCTTTCCAGTGGGCTAGCCAGCCAGCGACTCGTGCGATCGCAAAAATCGGCGTAAACAGGTCCGTCGGGATGCCCAGCTTACGGTAAACCAGCCCAGAATAGAAATCCACGTTCGGATAGACACCTTTGTGGCCCAGCTTTTCTTCTACGACCTGCTCTAGCTCTAAGGCAATGTCGAAGTAAGCATCTCGTCCAGCCTTTTCGAAGAGCTGTTCGGCCAATGCCTGTAAAATGACGGCTCTGGGGTCCTTCACCTTATAAACTCGGTGCCCAAACCCCATAATTTTTTGACGGTTGGCAATTCGCTCAGAGATGTAGGGCCGCACATTTTCGACGGTGCCAATCTCTTCGAGCATCGCGATCACTTCTTCGTTGGCACCGCCATGCAGCGGGCCAGCTAGGGTGCCAACGGCTGATGCAATCACTGCATAAGGATCGGTGAGCGTCGAGGCAGTCACCATGGCCGAAAAGGTAGATGCATTGATCGTGTGCTCTGCATGGAGGATAAGGCAGATATCAAAAATGCGCGCGGAGAGCGGATCGGGTTCTCTCTCGTTGAGCATATACAAAAAGTTTGCGGCGTAGTCTAGGTCGTCTCTGGGCTGCACCGGGTCATTGCCCTTGCGCATCATTTTGAAGGCGGCAACCATCGTCGGGATTTTGGCAATCAGGCGAACGACGGCGTTTTGTACGTAGGCTGGGTCAGATAGCTCTCGGCGGGAGTGAAACAGGCCTAGTGCCGCGGCGCATGCTTGCAGCGCATCCATAGGATGGCCGCTTTCAGGAAAGCATTTCATCATGTCGCGGATGCGATATTTGAGGCGGCGATGGTACTGCACCTGGTGAGCGAAGTTTTCAAGCTCTTGTTCAGTTGGCAAGCCACCCCAGATGAGGAGATAGGTCGTTTCTAAAAAGCTACTGCTGCGGACAATGTCTTCGATGCGAATGCCGCGATACTCCAGAATTCCTTGCTGCCCATCGACATAGCTAATGCTCGACTGCGTCGCCGGAATACCTTCTAGCCCTGGCCGATATTCGCATGTCGTCATTCCGTCCGCGCTCCTTTCCTGAGTTGAATGCTTGTCTTTCGGTGCTTGCCCTGTCTGAATTTGGCAAAAACTCTAAAGCTTCTCTTAATACCATAGGCTGTAGGCAGTTTGATGGCTATAGCCCATACCATGACAGGAAAGTCCTCAGGACTCTCCTCAGGACCTTCCTGACTTGTGGTAGCGGTGCGATCGCAAGCATCAGAACTCAGCCACACTCAAGAAAGGTGACTCAGACAAGTGAGATTGCTTATTTCGTCGTTGCTGCACTCGCTACGCCCGCTAGTCGGTATTGAGCACGCCATTCTCTGGATTCACCAAACGCTGCAGCTTTTGCTTGATTTGCTTGTCAAAAACTTCCCACTTCTGACGGTTGTAGTCGCTGCTTTCGTAGTACCCAGAAAGGAAACCGATTGGAATTTCGAAGCCGCCAGCCATAGAGCGTCCGCCACCAAAGAAGCGACCGTGGCTATCTTGTCCAAGGGCTTCTTTGATGAATTCATCAGGGTCGAGGGTGATCTTGTTGGTCCTTAGCGAACCGACGACCAGCTCTTTCTCTTCATCTTCGTCGTGCACGATGCCGTAGACGACGGCTGTGTGGATATTTTCTTCGGTGACTAGGAAGTCTGCAGCTTGGGGAATGGCGTCTCTGTCTTCGTAGCGCAAGTAGCCAACACCTGCGATGGAGACGCTGTTTTGGGTTTGCCGGTTGCGCAGCGATCGCTCAATGACATCCATCACCCGCCGAGACCGAGATGCCTGCAAAATGGCACTCAACAGCTGCGCATCGTAGTACTGACTCAAAAAAGCCGCCGACAAAAAATCGGGCTCCGAGGCCTGCATGAGATGATTCGTATCTGAGCGCAGACCGTGCATAAGCGCAGTCGCACATTTCACATGGTTGCTATTACTACGATCTAGCTTGATGAGTCCGCTCTGAAGATACTGCGCCAGAATCGTTGCCGTAGCGTGTATGTCTGGCCGTATATCCAGCATTTCCGCTTCTAGCTTGCCTTGAAGGGCGTGGTGGTCAATTACCAGAAGCAGCGGCAGGTTGGCGGCTTTTACTCGCTCAGTCAGATGGCTGGTTGTCCCCTGCGTATCGATGAGGACGTAGCCTTGGTAGTGCGAGAGGTCGGGGCTTTCTTTGGCAGAGGTGGGCCAGCGTTTTGCCGGTAGGTTAGTGAGCTTCACCAGTGCAATATTTTCCTGGTGACTCAATGTGCCCGAATAGTAGATATCGCACTGGATATTGTAGGCGCTTGCGATCAGCCGGTAGGCCCACGCTGAAGAGAGCGCATCCGGATCTGGAAAGTCTTGCAGCAATACGATCTGCTGGGTACCGCTGTGCTTTTTGAGTAGCTTCTCTAGCGCTTCTGCCGGATTGCATTCAAAGCCCGCTGCTCGCCGAAGCGTTTCAGCTTTTTCAGCTAATCCGTTTGTTCCGTTCGGCGATAGGACGGTCTCTTTCATCGGTTTTGAGAGGCCGTTGGGCTGCTCTTGGTCGTTTAGCAAGGCGCTTTCGGGGAGTGACATAGGATTGCTTCTGCTTATTCTTGCAGATGGACGGGTGAATAGGCCAGATGAGTGCTGCTAACGTGTAGGTGCTTAGCCCGCATCCCCCTTGCTGATGTCTGGAGCTACCCATAAAGCTCGGACAGGGTGCTAGGTCGTAGAACCTACACTTACACAGCAAGCAAATGTGCCTGGGTCGTTGCTATCTGGATTTAGTGCAACTGTATTACTACTTATACTTACCACTTGCTCGTAGTAATCTGTAAGCCTCTGCTGATGGATATCTATTGTATCCATTGATTGAGGTGGACGGTGATGGCGCTATCGGCACGGTGTTGCGATGTATTTTAGTTGAGCCCGATGACGTAGCGTCGCCATTCTTGGTGAACACCGCCCCTGACATGCCTTGAGATTTCGAAGTAAAGACTGCTGTGCGGCTTTCGAGGCTGGTTCGCGAGGGGCATTTCCGCTTCTTTTGGCGTTCGGCTACCTTTTTTAACGTTGCAGCGGACGCAAGCACTGACAATATTTTCCCAAGAGTCGCCGCCACCACGTGATCGCGGAATGACATGATCTAGCGTGAGGCTGTCGCCAGTGTGTCCGCAGTACTGGCAAGTATGATTGTCTCTGTGTAAAAGGTTGCGCCGGGTGAGCGGAATTTCTTTGTACGGGATGCGGACGTAGTGGCGAAGCCGAATCACTGTCGGTAGCGGAAAGTCGGGATATATCTGTTCCTCACGTTCTTCGATTTGTTCTGCTTTACCTTTGATGATGAGGACAACTGCGCGCCGCCAGCTGGTAATGTTCAGCGGCTCATAGGAAGCATTTAAAACGAGAACCTTACTCATGTGTGACAGTGCTCAGATTCTCACTAGATAGTAGCACAGCCGTATTCTTAGAGGGGTTTAGCGACTGGTACACTAATCCACTAAGTATTTTTGCTGTGCCAATTTGTATTGGCTCGTTGGTCTGCGATGCGTGATGGGTTTACTGATGGTTGCTCATGGTCGTGGCCAAGTTTCTGCCTTTGATTTAATTTTCTGGTGTTGCCATGCTTAGCTGGGATAAAACCCCTGACCTCCTGCCCATGCGTTGTGCTAGGGCCTGGGTAGAAATTGATTTGACCGCCCTGTCGAACAATGTGAAAACGCTGCAGTCTTATCTTTCACCCGAGACAGATCTGATGTCGGTGGTGAAAGCGGATGCCTATGGGCATGGTGCGGTAACGGTGGCCAAGGTGGCGCTGGCCTCTGGGGCAACTTGGCTAGGCGTGGCGACGGTGCCTGAAGGCATAGAGCTGCGGCAGGCCGGAATCGAAGCGCCTATTTTGGTGATGGGGGCTGTGAATGACCCGGCTGAGGTGCGGGCGATCGCCCGGTGGCAACTAGAGCCAACAATTGTCAATCCGAAGCAAGCGCTTATCTTTTCTGAAACGCTGGCGGCAGCGGCCGAGTCTTTGGGTCCGCAGGTCTGTCCTCAGGGAAGTTTACCAGTTCATCTCAAGCTCGATACGGGGATGTCGCGGCTAGGCTTTAGCTGGCAAAAGTCGGTAGAGTTTGCCCGGTTTGTGAAGCAGCTGACCCACTTAGAAATCGCCAGCGTTTACTCCCATCTGGCCACAGCAGATAGCCCAGACACCACCACGATGCGATTACAGCACGAGCGGTTTGAACGTGCGATCGCAGACCTGACCCAGGCCCAGCTACGGCCTCCCCGACTGCACCTCGCCAATTCGGCGGCAACCCTAGCCGATAAATCCCTGCACTACGACATGGTGAGAGTGGGCCTTGCAACCTACGGGCTCTACCCTGCGCCTCACCTACGCCCAGAGGGGGGGGCAAGCGCTTTGCCCGACTTAGAGAATTCAGTCGAGAGTGCGATCGCTGCGCCAAGACTCCTTCGGCCCGTCTTAGAAGTGAAAGCACGCATCACGCATATTAAAGACATTTCGCCCGGAGATGGCGTGAGCTACAGCCACAAATTTGTCGCGTCTCGGCCCATGAAAATTGCGATTGTTGGCATTGGCTACGCCGACGGCGTTCCTAGACTGCTAACAAATCAGCTCGAAGTTGTTGTCAGAGGTCAGCGTGTAAAACAAATCGGTGCTATCACGATGGACCAGCTGATGCTGGATGTTTCGTCAGTATCCGGCATCCAAGAGAACGACGTGGTGACACTGCTAGGGACCTCTCAGGACGCGTTTCTTAGCGCAGACCACTGGGCCGAGCTAACAGAAACTATCTCCTGGGAAATCCTCTGTGGTTTCAAGCATCGTCTACCCAGGATAACGCTATCTTCATTGGAGTCACCTGCTTACGAAGAGCCTACCCAACGCCAGCTCAGCATGGGCTAAATTCGGTTGGCCGCGCAATTGGCAGTCTGGTCGACTACTCGAAACACTCGAAACACTCGAAATAACAGTGCCTGCGTGAACGAAGAGACATGGACTAGGGCGGGCGGGCAGGGCAAGCAGCTGCTTTACAAAAATCAGAGAAAATACTCAGGTAGATTGCTAGAGCTTTCGCAGAGTTCTTGGTATCATAGTTGCTCACTCAAGGAGAAGTGGCTGAGTGGTTGAAAGCGGCTCCCTGCTAAGGAGTTATGGGGTGTAAACTTCATCGAGGGTTCGAATCCCTCCTTCTCCGTTCTTAATTTCTC
>JBCBFY010000082.1:0-8922 GCA_038527325.1 Cyanobacteria bacterium J06614_10 | reverse complement strand
CTGGCCCCTAGGATTGTAGGTTTCGAACTGCCCAGAGCAACCTTTCAGGGGTTGCATTGGGATGGGCAAAAGAAAACAGGTGCTGAAACTGCAGTCTTCCATGACGGTCTAATACAAACTGTGCTGGAAGCGGGGCACCCAGCGCCTGCCCGACACCGTATTTTCGAAAAACAGCGCAGCCTGAATCTACAAGCAGTGGCAGCTGAAGATTGAGGTCTTGTTTTACGATTTTGCTCTGCGTTTGATCGGTGCTTGTGACCATCAGCACCGCCGCACCGAGCCCTACAAACTGACCGTAGGCCCGAGCCATCGCCAAAATATGCGGGTAGCATAGCGGGCAGTATTGCTGCTCTGTAAAAATTCGCGTGAATGCCAGCACCACCGGCTTGTTGTGATAGTCAGCTAGCTGATGTGTTTTGCCCTCTGCGTCCGTCAGAGCAAAATCTGGCACGAGTTCTCCAAGTGAAAATTGAGAAATCGCTGGGACTGGCAGAAAGTTTTGAAAAAATCGCCGGTTGAGCAACCCTCGAAAATCGTAAGACGTAAGCTTCATTAAAAGAGCGCTGCTGATGGGTCAAGTCGCTCAGAGTCAGTAGATTGGGTAATTCAGCCGAGTGTAGACTAAACCGACGCAAAAAACTCTTTGGACTTGACGGGGTCTGGGTTCATCGTTGCACTGCCGGGCTGCCATCCTGCAGGACACACCTCATCGGGATGAGACTGGACGTATTGAATGGCCTGCAAAACCCGCAGTGTTTCTTCGACGCTGCGACCAAAAGAGAGATTGTTGACAGTGGCGTGCTGCACAATTCCTTCTTTATCGATGATAAAGAGACCGCGCAGTGCAACGCCAACTTCTGGATCGAGCACATTGTAGGCAGCGCTGATGTCTTTTTTGATATCGGAGACGAGGGGGTAGTTGAGGTCGCCGACGCCGCCAGCCTTACGGTCAGACTGAATCCAGGCGAGATGGGAGAACTCGCTATCGACAGAGACTCCCAGCACTTCAGCGTTAATGTCGCTAAAGAGGCTGTAGCTATCGCTAAAAGCCGTAATCTCTGTAGGGCAAACGAACGTGAAGTCTAGAGGATAGAAAAAGAGCACGACGTACTTGCCTCGATAGTCAGACAGCTTGATCGTTTTGAACTCTTGATCTACAACGGCAGTTGCTGTGAAATCAGGCGCGCTTTGACCTACTCTTAGGCATTCCTGCTCGCTCATGTCTGCTTTCCTCACACATCGTTCATTACTGCACGAATATTAACATCAATGAAACATCGTACCTGCAACGATTTTGCACAGAAGCTGAGGGCCTTCCAACGGTATCTATCGGCATTGCCAAATGGGGATCGTTAACTTTGTTGTGCAAGGTGCGCTTCGTTTAGCGCGGAGAACTAGGATAAAAGAGTGAAGCAAGAGGCCTCACAAAGACAGATTCACAGCCAAGATCAGTTTGCCAAGGAGGCGCTATGACGACGGTTGTCACAACATCTGTCTCATTGAAAAACAGCGGCATCCAGATAACATGCGGACTTTCTCTAAATGGATCTCGGGAGCACTAAAGCCCACAGCTTCTATGCAGCTTGAGGTGACAATCAGCGAGTAGAAATCTGTTGTATTTATCTCCATATCAGCTAAAGAAAAGAGAGAAATTAACCGTTGCTTAGATTCTGAATGCTGCTGTCCCTTTAACTGCAGCTAATAGAATTGTGGCTAACAGAATTGCGGCTAACAGAATTGCAGCTGACAGAAAGCAGGGTAAGGCTAAAAGTACATTCGCCTTTTTTACCCAGCGTTATTCGAGTGTGTCTAACAGTTTGAATGATTCAGTTTGAATGATTCAGTTTGAAGGTTGAGAGTAAGACAGTGCCAGCGCGAAGGCCTCACACTCATCATTAGCTTTTTACATCAAGCCTGAGATACAAAAGCGTTTGCTCTAATGCAATGCTTTTTGGTTTGTTTTTGATGGTTTGTTTTTGATGGCTAGTTTTGATGGCTCTGGCGGGATTTGAACCTGCGACCTTGGGCTTATGAGTCCCCTGCTCTAACCACTGAGCTACAGAGCCTAATGATATTCAACCGAATTCAAAAAATGGATTCGGTAAAGCCACACAAGCACGTAGTCAGTGCTACATGCGGCTCAACAAATGTAACACAAAACGAAAACTGTTCAGTAGTAATTCTTGGTTCCCGTTCGCCGTTTTAATTGGTCTTTAGGCCATGGGCGTTTGCTTCTTCGCCCATGTGAAACTGTAGCGGTTCCAATAATTTTGGAACCGCTACAGCTGATCAATGCCTATTCAAAACTTTCTCGAATCGGCAGCCTTAGACCAACCTTAAGGAAGGTAAGCAACCGGGTTGACGGCACCCTGACCCCTCAAGTGCACTTCAAAGTGCAGGTGAGGGCCGGTGCTGTAGCCGGTGCTACCCATCTCAGCAATCTGCTGCCCTTGCTTCACGGTCTGGCCTGCGCTCACGTTCAAACGATTGTTGTGAGCGTAGCGGGTCAAGCTGCCATCGGGGTGACGAATCTCAACGAGGTTGCCGTATCCACCTGAGTTCCAACCGGCCTGTTCTACAACACCCATAGCTGCAGCAACAATGGGTGTACCGACAGGCCCTGCTACGTCTACACCTCTGTGCATTCTGCCCCAGCGCCAGCCGTAGCCAGAAGTTACAGTACCGCGGGCGGGCCATATATATCCATCAAAGTATTCAGGTGCTTCGGGCAAGAATTCATCTGCCTCTGGCAAGAGCGGCATGTCTGGTGAGACTACCTGACCTTGGGAAGGCCTTTGAGCCGGGATGTAAGTATCTGGGCTGAGCGGCGCAGCAGCCAGCAAATCCGAATTGGCACTGGTCTCAACCGATGGGTTCAGCGCGACTCGGTCAACCATCGAACCTGCTCGCTGGGCGCCAGGCGATCGCGCAAGCAGCGTAGTTTCAGAAGCAGCTGCCTCAATCTCAGTAGGCTCAACCTCGGAGACCTGAACGGTTTCACCACGGATTGCCTGTACCTCTTCCAAAAGGTTGGCAACGTACGGGTCGACGCTTTCAGCTGATTCTGCATCTGCGTCGCTGAGCAGGTCTTGCTCTGTTACGCGCTCTCCGCCGACGCTGACAGGCCCCTCAGGCGCAGCATTTCGCAAATCATCAAGGATGCGAGCTGCATCAGGTCGGACGGCGGTGCTCTGCAGATAAGCTAGTCGCTCACTATTTCTAGTCGGCAGCACGGCCACTTCTGAGGAAGGCGCCTGGCCGCCCCTGGCCACAGGTTCCTGACTACCCGACGGAACCTTGAGGGTATCTCCGGTCAAGATAACGTCAGGATTTGTGAGGCCGTTTGCTTCAATAATTTCCTGCGTTGTTGTGCCCCAGGAAGAAGCAATGCTGTCTAGTGTATCGCCAGCCTGAATCCGATAGCTGCTAAAAGGCTGGGGTGCTGCCAGCGCTGTAACCACAGGTTGAGATTCCACGGCGGTGGAAGCATCTGCAATCTCAATTTCTACTGAAGGTGAGGGCTGCAGTGCAGAAGCGCCCTCTTCTTCGGGTGTTTCAACCTGAGCGAGTAGCGTAGGTTCGGATGCAGGCTCTGAGACTGTCTGCTCAGCGACAGCATCTTCTTCGGTGTCGCTTTCGCTGGTTGCCGCCTCTATCTCAAACTCGATGTCGCCTGCTTCAGCGCTGGCAATTTTTAATGAAGCAGCTTCGCTACTTGCTACTTCGTCGCCACTTGTCAGGCTACTTGCCTGTAGCTGCTCTAATTGAGTGGCGCTAGAGACTGCTTGAGTGGTGCTAGAGACTGCGCCTTCTGCTGGTGCAACTGCGTTTGCCTGTAGAGCGGCGCCTGTTTCTGGTACGAGCAACACCTGACCGACTCGAATAGACGTTGCAGGAGGAAGTTCGTTTGCTGACTTCAGATCTTGAAGGCCAATGCGGTGTTGCTGGGCTATCTGCCAGAGGCTTTCTCCCGAGGCAACAGTATGGTAGGCAACGATTCGCTGTTGACTGGTTTCGGCTGTCTCAGAAGCGGTGACTGCTGAAACCTTAGCTTCACTTGAAAAAGCTTTAGTTGTGGCAGGTACCTGTGGCGTAGAGACGGCAGCCGACGCTTCGGGCTGCGAGACCAATGCTCCAGATGCACCTACCGACAGAGCAATACCGAGCATAGCGGCTGACTTAACGCAGCTGGTGCTGTTGGTCGTGCTCTCATTTCCCTCTGGATTACATGAATGACTTGAGTCAGACATAGGATCCTGTGAAATTGCTTGTTCCAAGGAATAACCTCCTAATGATTCAGCGTTTAACCGCCACTGCGTAGGCGACAATTTTTTGTTCGGCTATCTGTGGGCGAGTTTTATCAGAAGCTCAATCGCTTCTGGCTTTAGGCATGGATGCTTGCAAGAAGGCGGTTTGCCAACCTTGCCAAAACACTTGTGCAAGTCTACAAGTTGACCGGTTTGCCCGACTTAGGCAAGTTTACACGACTTAACGATAATTTCAATCATCATTTCCGTGGCCTACTCTGAATGCCCAAAACAATGTTGTTGCTAAACTTTATCGATAAATTTACGGAGATGAAGCTTTTTTATACTGACTTGTCGAATGTCTCTACTGCCTTCAGTGGCGGGCATTTTGGCGCTTCAAAACTCAGCCAATCTATTTTTTGTCACACAGTCAGTGAATTCTCCGTGTACGTCCTTGAAAGGAATATCTGAGATTTTGTCAACTGTGATTCTGATGGCTCACATTTCCCATCAGGCCTAAGATTGGCCCACTTCTACAAAAAGATAGAGCGCGCCGAACTCTCTTTATGACGAGTGATAGATGTTTCCTGAAATGATAGGAAATATTTATCTAAAAAGGGCATATTTTGTTTGAAAAGTTGCCGGAGTATGGTCCTTTTGTACGGCAGCTGCGGGATGTACGGAGTAAGTACGTCTCTTTTGGCAGAGGAAAAATGTCACAGAGAAAATTTGCCGTCTGTTTTATCTGCCTCCTCTCAGGCCAGTGCAGGTTGTTCTGTCTGTGGTGCTCAGTGTGCGCTGAGATGGCTATGAGACGGGCGCGGAAAGGGAGGCAGTTTGTCTGAGGGCTTCGAAGAGGCCGACAGCTGCACAAACGGAGAGATTGAGGCTGCGAACATGGCCCTGAGCGCCCATGGGAATGGTGGTGAGCATGTCGCAGCGCTGGCGCGTTTCGGGTGAGAGCCCTTTGCTTTCGCAGCCGAAGAGTAGCCAGTCGTTGCTTTGGTAGGTGAGGTCGGTGTAGGGCTGCTGCGCTCTGGCGCTGTAGCCGATGCATCTGCCGCCGTGGCGCTGGGCGTGCTCCCAGAAGGCTTCTACTGAGTCGTGTAGGTGCAGATCGACATAGGGCCAATAGTCTAGCCCTGCTCTCTTGAGGTAGCGATCGCTCAATTCAAACCCCAGCGGCTTTACCAAATGCAGCGGCGTTTCTGTGGCTGCGCAGGTTCGGGCGATGTTGCCAGTATTTGGTGGGATTTCAGGATGGACGAGGACAATTTGAGGCATGGGTGGTGCGGCTGATTTTTTTGGCTTGGTCGGCTAGGCGACGGTGGCGACTGGTTGGCAGATGTCTTCTGTGAGCATGCGCTCTTGCTGGTGCATTTGAGCGATCGCAGCTTGAATGACGCGGCTAGGTGTGGTGGTTTTTGCTGCGGATAGCCACTGCTGTGCCTGGTTGCCATTGCGTAAGATTTGTCGGATGGGGTTGAGAAAGCAGCTGATGCCCGACCGATGCGCGAAGGGCTGAACTTCGCTGTAGAGCTGGTCTATCCAGTCGCGTGCTGTGACAATTTGGCCTGTCTGCCAGTGCCTGAGCTGAGCATCCAGGCTGTCTTTCGCGGCAGCTTTTTCGTTTTCGAGTGTTATGGCGACTAGGTCTGTCTTGCGAGTTTGAGCTGGGAAGGCGCTGCTCTCTAGCGGATCTAGTGCTGGGGTGGAGAGCATTTGCTGTAGCCTCGCCTCTAGCAGCGCGGTCACAGCTAAGAGCTGTAATGGATCGCTTACTAGGTCACAAATGCGCAGTTCCAAACGGTTGAGATTGTAAGGGCGGCGATCACCATTGGGCCGAACGGCGCTCCACAGGTGGCGAACGCTTTGCATGCTGCCCTCTGCCAGCTGCGCTTCAACCCAGCGAATGTGGTGCAGATGGCTTTCGAAAAGGGGAACGTCTTTGGGCGTTTGGGGGAAGAGATGCCAGCGGGTGGAGTGGTAGCCGGTGATCTTGCCATCAAAAAAGGGAGAAGAGGCAGTCAGCGCTAGATACAAAGGGGCTTCTAGCCGAACGAGGCGGCAGGCCTGCATGAGCTGCTCCGGATCGCTGATGCCGATGTTGATGTGAATGCTGGCGGTGACGACATCTGTGCCGTAGGTGTTTTCGATGTAGGTGTGATAGGGATTTTTGGGGTCTGATCGGTGGAATTCGCTGGCGCCTCCAAGTGGCAACGTGCTGCCAGGAATGATGGTGTAGTCGCCAAGGGTGCTGAGATATTGGCGTAGGCGGACCCTGGGCCGGAGCAGTTCGCAGAGTAGGTGCTCGTAGCGGCAAAAGGGCGCGGTGGTGTATTCGACGTTTCGGGCGTCGGGTTCGCGAACGAAGCCTTCTAGCTGGGCCACAATTTTGTCGGAGAATCCTACGACTTCACCAGCGGGCGTGCCGGTGTACATCTCGACTTCAAAACCTTTGGATAGCAGCACAGAGGTGTCCTTAATCAGGTCAGTGGTGAGGTCAGTGGGCCAATGTGGTGAATGGCGGGCACTTACTCAATCTCAATCAATGGGAAGCATCAATAGGTCAGTGCACAGTCAGCGAAGCAGGCTCTAGCTTGATTTTTATGATTAAGCGTATTATTTGGCGTCTTTAGGGCACAGATGTTGGCTGTTCGGGTGCGAATTTTTGGAAATTCTCTCCTTATATATAGGGGTAATTTAAAACTGTGTTAGAGACGACGATTTTGACCGCTGATTTTGGGAAGTGAATGGTGTTGGTGCTGATTGTGCATAGCCCCCTAGAGCAGTATAAATTGCCAGTGCCTCACCCGACTTCTGTCATTTGAAGCACAACGCTAACGTGAAGTCATTGGATAGGTTGGTAGGACAAACTTAGCAGGCCAGTCTGGCAGGCGTGCACATGGGTCGTGTTCGACGCCTCTCTTATGCGCCATCTAAGCCTGCTGAGCACGGGTCTATGTCTGCAGCGATTCTCTGCAGGTCTTACCTTGTTGCTGTTGCTGTTGCTGTTGCTGTCAAAAATGCGGATGAAAGGACTTGAACCTTCACGTCACGAGGACACTAGAACCTAAATCTAGCGCGTCTACCAATTCCGCCACATCCGCATACGGATGCCAATACTAGCAAGAAACGCGACTTCTACACAACGATAGCTGCCTGAAGCGCTTATGATGGGATGAATACGGTTTAGATTAGGACGACTGCGCGATTAATCGTCTCTCCGAGTAAGTGTATGATTGCGCTTTTGATGTCAGATGAGGAGAAACGCTTCGGATGGGTAAGGTAGTTGGCATCGACCTTGGCACGACGAACTCTGTGGTCGCTGTGATGGAAGGGGGGAAGCCCGTTGTCATTGCGAATGCAGAGGGCATGAGGACAACGCCATCTGTCGTGGCTTTTAGTAAGGAAGGCGAGAAGCTAATCGGGCAAATGGCCCGGCGACAATCTGTCTTGAATCCTCAGAATACTTTTTTTGCGGTAAAGCGATTTATTGGCCGCAAGTATGACGAGCTGTCGTCTGACTCCAAGCGGGTGCCCTATACGGTGCGGCGCAATGAGTCTGGCAATGTGAGAGTGCGCTGTCCGCGGCTCGATAAGGACTTTGCGCCGGAAGAGATTTCGGCGATGGTGCTGCGTAAGCTGGCAGATGAGGCGGCGCAGTATTTGGGGCAGCCGGTGACGGGGGCGGTGATCACGGTGCCTGCCTACTTCAATGATGCGCAGCGGCAGGCCACTCGAGATGCCGGGCGCATTGCCGGTTTGGAAGTGAAGCGGATTATCAATGAGCCAACGGCGGCTTCTTTGGCCTACGGCCTAGACCAGCAATACAATCAGACAATTTTAGTGTTTGACCTAGGGGGTGGCACGTTTGATGTGTCAGTGCTGGATGTGGGGGATGGCGTTTTTGAGGTACGCTCCACTAGCGGTGACACTCAGCTGGGTGGGTTGAACTTTGACAAGGCGATTGTAGACTGGCTGGCTGATGACTTTTTGGAGCGAGAAGGGGTCGACCTGCGGCGCGATCGCCAGTCTTTGCAGCGTTTGAGTGAAGCGGCTGAAAAGGCCAAGATAGAACTCTCGGGTGTGCCGGTCACTGAGATTAATTTACCCTTTATCACGGCGACCAAGGACGGGCCAAAGCACATTGAGACGAAGCTAGAGCGATCGCAGTTTGAGGCTTTGTGCGGAGAGTTGATGAGCCGCATGCGCAGCCCGCTCAAGCAAGCGCTGGCCGATGCGAACGTGACGCCTTCCCAAGTAGATGAAGTGGTTTTGGTGGGTGGCGCGAGCCGAATGCCGATGGTGCAAGAGCTGGTGCGCTCGGTGATGAACCGGGAGCCCAACCGAAACGTGAACCCGGATGAAGTGGTGGCGATTGGCGCAGCCATTCAGGCGGGCATTTTGACCCAGGAAGTGAAGGATATTTTGCTGCTGGATGTGACGCCGCTTTCGCTGGGGCTAGAGACAGTCGGCGGGGTAATGAAAAAGCTAATTCCTAGAAATACGACGAGGACACACCTCTGCAAAAAACGTTTTTCTCGTAAGTGAAAATGGTGGAACTATACTACTAAACTACTTGACCGATTATCATGAAATTTCTATTTTAACAATTTTCTCTCTCTCTCTCTCTCTCTCTCTCTCTCTCTCTCTCTCTCTCTCTCTCTCTCTC
>JBCBFY010000081.1:0-23943 GCA_038527325.1 Cyanobacteria bacterium J06614_10 | reverse complement strand
CTTTTCGTACGATTCAACCCACCAGGATGAGAACAGAAGTTGACAACAACCTCACATATTTCTGTTCTCTGTAGTTAGGTGACCATGCAGGATTTTCCCTGGTCACAGGAGAGACGGTATGAATATTCAAACGCTACTTCACGAATACAATCAGGGCGATCGCAACTTTTCTGATCTGTCGCTCAAGGGACGCTCATTGCCCAATACGGTGCTTAGCGGCAGCGATTTTAGCCGGTGCGATCTCAGTAGTGCCGACTTTAGTCGCGCTGATCTTAGCCGCGCTAACCTTGCTTTCGCCAACCTCACCGACGCCGACCTGATAGAGACCGACCTGAGCGGTACTGACCTTAAAGGGGTAAACCTGATCGGCGCTGACCTGAGCGGTGCTAGCCTCGTCGGCGCCAACCTCTCCGGCGCCGACATCCGAGCTGCCAACTTCGAAAGTGCTGATCTCAGCGGCGCCAACCTAGCAGAGGTTGTGGCCAGCGGTGCCAACCTCTGCAAGGCTAATTTGACGGGGGCCTGCGTAGACAGGCGGCAACTCGAAGAGGCCGACTGCGACGGAGCCATCCTCGAAAATTTAGAAGAGGCTGCCGTCTCTAACGAAACTGCCTGCACCTCAACTAGCTGGGTTTCCTGGGGAGCTCATCGTTAGAAAGCCGACCAAGCAATCCCACCCGACAGCCAACGTCCGATTCGCCGACGTTGGCTGTCGGGTAGAGTCTTACGTGAAAAGCCTTAAACAGTGAAGTCAGTTTTGAAGCAAAGCGCTACAATTTTTGCGGACATACTAATTTTCATAGTAAATGCCTTTATCTATTCAAAAAGGCAACGGGTTCCTATTGATGCCTGTCTACAGAATGACGGCTCGTCAGGTCTCACCTTCGACGGATCCCCATTAAGAAAAATCTCTTTAAATTCAAGAAAATTCTTTACTCACAAGTATTTGAACAGCATTCGTTCTACAAAGAGTGAGTTGTAAAGAGTTGCCGTACCCGAGTCGTAACTTAAGGAAAGGGTTTGTGTTCGAAAATTTATTGCCGCCGCTTAATAATCATAATTTGCCCTACCCAGATACCATCCATCCCATTGTGGTGCACTTCGTGATTGCGATGGTTCTGTTTGGGGTTGTGTGCGATGCGATCGCCTACTTCACAAAAAATACCCGGCTATACGAAGTCGGCTGGTGGAACATGGTCTTCGCCACGATCTCCATCTTCATTGCCATCATCTTTGGCCAGGTAGAAGCTGGACTCGCCACCCCCTACGCCGCCGCTGCAGGCGACCTAAACCTCCACACGCTGCTTGGCTGGTCCCTTTCGGCAATATTGGCTGGCATCACTGGCTGGCGATACATCATTCGCCTTAATTCCCCCGAATCGCTGCCCGATGCTTACCTAGGCGTCAACGCAGTGCTGACAGCAATTGTCCTGTTTCAGGTATATCTGGGCGACAAGCTGGTGTGGGTATATGGGCTTCATACAGAAGCCGTCGTTGAGGCGGGGCGCCGGGGACTGCTGCAATGATCACCCAGATGCTTACTCAGATACTTGCTTCGACAACCGTGCCTGTAGCTGCTCAAGTCACTGCTCAGACGGGTAATGGGCTGCCCTACAGCATTCCGATCCATCCCAACCTGGTGCACCTTACGTTGGGGCTGTTTATCGTTGCGATCGCTTTCGACATTGTCGCCGCCCTCTATCCGCTCGAAAAGCCCATCTTCAAATTTCTCGCCATTCCTGTCAGTAGCGCCGGGCTGTACGACGTGGGCTGGTTCAATATGGTCGCGGCCGCTATCATTACCTTTTTCACGGTCGCCGCTGGGTTCTACGAGATTTTGCTAGCGAAGCCGCCCGAAGACATCGTCAGCCCCTGGGGACTGAGTTCTACAGACACCATGGTGTGGCACGGCGTCGGCGGTGTGCTGCTACTGGCGCTCATCGTCGCCATGACCATTTGGCGAGGCTTTCAGCGCTACCTTTGGCGAGAAGATCGCGCCCGGCAAGTAGAGTGGCGCTACCTGCTAGCAGGCCTGCTCATCTTTGCGCTCATGTTCGCTCAGGGCACCCTTGGCGCCCACCTAGGCAGCGACTTTGGCGTCCATGTCACCGCAGATCGGCTGATCAGATCCGGCATCGATCCCAACGACCTCACTGTCAGCCCAGCCGTCCGCGATACGCCCCTCACCGAAACCCTCCAGAAGCCACCAATCACCGGCTCTAGAGAAATCGGACCTCAGGAGTAAGACCACTCATCGACCACCAGATAGCGATTTTCTCTGTCTTCTCATCCCACACCTTTCAGCTCCCACATCTTTCAGAGTCACAGTGGCTACTAACAACAAAGGACTATCTCCCGAAAGAACCTCAAACCTCGAGCGGGTTATGAACCGCCGCCGGGCCATAAACCTCACGGCACTCGCCACGGTTAACCTTCTGATCAGCCTGTGGATGGGCCAGCAAGCCTATAGCTGGATGCCCCCGCAAGCCTCTGCCGAATCGGTCCTCGTCGACAAGCTCTTTAGCTTTATGACCGCCGTTGGCACCTTCATCTTCATTGGGGTGATTGGCACGCTGCTCTATTCCATGCTGTTTCAGCGAGCCGCTAAATATGACGATAGCGACGGCCCACCTATCGAAGGCAACTTCAAACTGGAGGTCGTGTGGACGGCGATCCCCATTCTGCTCGTACTGTGGATTGGCACCGTCAGCTATCAAACCTACGACCAAATGAGCATTCTCGGCCCGATGGCGCCCAAGGTCATGAGTACCGCTCGCACCATTCCCCTAGAGCCCACCAGCAAGGTCTCTGCCGGAACAGCAGCCGCAGAAAGTGCCCCCCCTATCGAAGTCGTTTCGCAGCAGTGGTCTTGGGAGTTTCGCTATCCAGAGCAGGGAGATAGAAGCACCGTCAGCAGCACAGAGCTGCACCTACCGGTCAATCAGCGGGCTAAGTTCAAGCTGATTTCGAGAGATGTGCTCCACGGCTTCTACGTCCCTGCTTTCCGGGTCAAGCAAGACATCGTTCCCGGCAAAGTAATCGACTTCTCTTTCACGCCCATTAAGGAAGGACGCTATCGTTTGAGAGATTCAGAATATAGCGGCACCTACTTTGCCGCCAACCAAACCGATGTAGTGGTCGAGTCTGAAGCAGACTATCAGCAGTGGCTACAAGCGACGGCAAAGAAGACCCCTTCGCCCGCCGAAAATTTTGCCTACGACGCCTTCAACCGCGCCGCTCAAAAGTCTATCAGCCTCGGCTGGGCCACGGTTAAGCCCGCTGAGCCGCCCCTCGTGAACTACGGGCCAAGTTCTTCCGTCGCGCCAAATCCTTCTGTCACGCCAAAGCCTTCTGTAACAAACACGCTCCCACCCGACGTGGTGGAAGACAGCTATGAGTAATGCCTCTCTAGAAACGCGATCGCCCGCCCTTCGCGCTACCCCGCAAAACGGCCACCAGCCAGAGCCCCAGACACCCAACAACTGGCGCCAATTCTTCTCTTTCAGCACCGACCACAAAGTCATTGGCATCCAGTACATTGTCACCGCCTTTGCTTTCTTTCTCTTTGGCGGACTGCTAGCCATGGTCATGCGCGGTGAGCTGATCACCCCCGACTCAGACTTGGTAGATCGCACCGTGTACAACGGTCTTTTCACCATGCACGGCACCATCATGCTGTTCATGTGGACCTTTCCCATGCTGAACGGACTGGCCAACTATCTGGTGCCGCTGATGATCGGTGCCCGCGATATGGCTTTTCCTAAGTTGAATGCGATCGCCTTCTGGATGGTCCCCGTCTTTGGCGTTATCCTCATCGCCAGCTTCTTCATTCCGGGCGGTCCGTCCCAGTCGGGGTGGTGGGCCTATCCGCCCGTCAGCCTGCAAAACCCCACCGGCAACCTGATCAATGGTCAGTCGCTGTGGCTACTCGCCGTAGCCCTTTCGGGTGTCTCCTCCATCATGGGCGCGGTGAACATTGTCACCACCATCTTCAGAATGCGCGCCCCCGGCATGGGCTGGTTCAAGACGCCTGCCTTCGTGTGGACCGTTCTCTCCGCCCAGATGATTCAGCTAATCGGTCTGCCAGCCCTCACAGCGGGCGCAGTCATGCTACTGCTCGACCTCACCGTGGGCACCAGCTTTTTCGATCCCACCAAAGGCGGCGACCCCGTGCTGTATCAGCACTTCTTCTGGTTTTACTCCCACCCGGCGGTGTACGTCATCATTTTGCCTATCTTCGGCGTATTTTCAGAAGTCTTTCCGGTGTATGCGCGCAAGCCCCTCTTTGGCTACCGGGTGGTGGCGGTCTCTTCTTTGCTAATTACTGGGCTGAGCGGCATTGTGTGGGTGCACCACATGTTTGCGAGCGGCACCCCTGGGTGGATGCGCATGCTGTTCATGTTCACCACCATGACCATCTCTGTCCCCACAGGGATCAAGGTATTCGCCTGGGTGGCGACCGTGTGGGGCGGCAAAATTCGCCTCACCAGCGGTATGCTGTTTGGCCTGGGCGGACTCTCTATGTTTTTATTCGCGGGTATTACCGGCATCATGCTCGCCTCAGCCCCCTTCGATATCCATGTGAACAATACCTACTTCGTGGTCGGTCACTTTCACTATGTGATCAATGGCGCCGTCGTAATGGGATTTTTCGCCGCGATATATCACTGGTTCCCTAAGATGACGGGCCGCATGTACTACGAAGGCTTGGGCAAGCTGCACTTCGTGCTGACCTTCCTGGGCGCGAACCTGATCTTTTTGCCTATGCATCCCCTTGGCCTGCACGGCATGCCCAGACGGGTCGCCTCCTACGACCCAGAATTTGCCTTCTGGAATGTGATTGCTAGTCTTGGCGGCTTTTTGCTGGGCGTTTCTATCTTGCCGTTCATTTTGAACATGCTGAGTTCTTGGACGCGGGGAGAGAAAGCTGGAGACAATCCCTGGCGAGCCATCGGCCTGGAGTGGCTGGTCTCTTCCCCGCCGCCCCATGAAAACTTTGAGGAGATTCCTGTGGTAGTGTCACCGCCCTATGGCTACGGCAGCGACGAACCGCTAGTTTCAAACAATCCGGGCGGGCTGTTCTCAGAAGCGCCTGAAAGTACCCCAACCGCCAACCTTGCAGGAGGTGCCAACGCATGAGCAGTCTCGATATCAACCCAGAGCTGAATACCAAAGCGCTGCAGGAAGAAACAGAAGAGCACGAAGAAGACCATCGCATGTTTGGCTTTATCGTCTTCTTACTCTCGGAGAGTGTTATTTTCTTCAGCTTTTTTGTGGGCTACATCGTCTACAAAACCAACGTGCAAGACTGGCTACCAGCAGGCTTTGAAGGGCTAGAGGTCAAAGAGCCGCTAATCAACACGGTGGTGTTGGTTTCTAGCAGCTTTGTTATTTATTTTGCAGAGCGGTTCTTGCGCAAAGAGAACCTCTGGGGCTTTCGAGTCTTTTGGCTGCTGACCATGGCGATGGGCAGCTACTTTCTCTACGGTCAGGCGGTGGAGTGGCAGGCACTGCCCTTTGGCTTCAAAGACGGTGTGTTTGGAGGGACGTTTTATCTGCTGACGGGGTTTCACGGGCTGCACGTGCTGACCGGGGTCTTGCTGCAGGGGCTGATGCTGGGCCGATCTTTTTTACCGGGCAACTACGAAGAAGGAGAGTTTGGCGTCGAGGCAACTTCTCTGTTTTGGCACTTTGTAGATGTGATTTGGATTGTGTTGTTTTTGTTGATCTACGTTTGGCAGTAAGTGAGACGACAGTGAGTTTGACAGGCAAGCAGTTTGGTAGCAAGTGAGATGGCAGTAGCTCATGATTATCGATGACCAGCACTACGACATCATCATTGTCGGCACAGGCGCAGGCGGCGGTACGCTGGCGCAGAAATTAGCCCCTACTGGCAAGCGAATTTTGATCTTAGAGCGGGGCGATCGCATGGCCCTCGAAGAGCAAAACCGCGCCGATGTCGATGTCTTTCAAAAAGGCCGCTACCGCTCCCCCGAGCAGTGGTACGACAACGAAGGTGAACCCTTCTCACCCCAGATGAACTACGCCGTTGGGGGCAACACTAAAATATACAACGCTACTCTGATGCGTATGCGCGATCGCGACTTTGAAGCGGTCACCTACCAAGACGGCATCACCCCCGAATGGCCCGTAAAATACGCCGATTGGGAGCCCTACTACACCCAGGCAGAACAGCTTTACCAAGTGCACGGAGATGCCACCACCGACCCCACCGAACCGACACACAGCGCCGCCTACCCCCACCCAGCGGCAGACCACCCGTCCCTCATGCAGCCCGTCGTCGAACAGATCAAGGCCGAAGGACTCCACCCAACCGCCCTTCCCACAAGCCTCACCAAACAATCGGACGATCCTACCGGCGACGCCGAAGTCTTTGGCATTAACAAAGCCATCCAGCACGACAACGTGACACTGAGGACCGGGGCCAAAGTCACTGCCCTACACACCAACACCACCGGCACAGAAATCAAAGGCGTCCAAACCATCATCACATCCGACGATGGCGAACAGACGTTTCTATTCAGTGCAGATATTGTTGTGCTTGCCTGCGGCGCGGTTAATTCAGCCGCTCTCCTGCTAGATTCTGCCAATGAGAAGCATCCAAACGGACTCGCCAACCGCTCCGACCAGCTAGGCCGCAACCTCATGAAGCACCTGATGACGGTGATCGTAGAGCGAGATGCCGCCAAAAACGACGGCACCTTCCCGCCCAGCATCAGCGTCAACGACTTCTATTGGGGCGACCAGCGAAACTACCACTACCCCATGGGCCACATCGAAAACAGCGGCGGCCTCCTGCAAGATCTCATCTTTGCAGAATCGCCCCCCATTCTCTCGGTGCTTGCCCGCTTCCTCCCGGAGGCAGGGCTCAAGCAGCTTGCTACCAGCTCCATCGGCTGGTGGGCCCAAACCGGCGTCCTCCCCAACCCAAACAACCGCGTGTATTGGCAAACCCGCTCTCGCTACGGTCGCCCCAAGAAAAAGCTGCGGTACGAATTTACTCCGAACAACCTAGAAGCCCATGATCGCTTGGTGTATCGCTGGATGGGCGTGCTCAAAGATATGGAAAAAACCGGCATGGGCCTCAGGCAGAGCACGGTATACCCCCGCGGGGAATCTCCCATTCAGGTGACCGGCTACCAGTGCGGCACCGCTCGCATGGGCACCGACCCGGCGACCTCTGTACTGGATATAAACTGTCGCACCCACGAGATTGATAATCTCTATGTCGTTGACAGTAGCTTCTTTCCTTCCTGTGCTAGCGTGAGTCCAGCCCTAACAATCATGGCCAATGCGCTCCGGGTGGGAGAACATTTAGAAGAAAGACTCAACGCATAGTTCAACGCATAGTTCAACGCATAGTTCAATGCACAAATAGGCTAGATGCAAGTTCGTTGCCATGGGGAGAGGGGCGCCCCCTTTTCTAACGCCTGCGCCGCAGCACGCCAAATGCTCTCACGAGCTTGCCGACTTGTTGCCTCTGTTGCCCTACTGAGCTTTCTCCTAGGCTTCGGTCCCTTTTCAGCGCCTAGCCTCGCGCAAGCTGCATTCACCGAGCCGCCACCCACTGCAGATGTCGTAGTCGATGGGCGCGTGCTTTTTCGCTTAGGCAGCGTCGATGGCTTTACTGCCGAGCGACGGGCCAACAGCGTCAATAGAGACATTCAGGCGGCCATTGCAAGCACCCCCCTCGACCAGCGCATTCGCGTTAGCATCGCTGAGCAAGACGCCCTCACCACCATCCGGCTAAACAATCGCCACCTGCTGACAGTCACCGACAGTGACTTCATGAGAGGGGGCACGCACCAAGAGCAGGCCGAAGAATGGGCGCCCCTGCTCAGAAGCGCACTGGCCCGCGCCCAAGAGGAACGACAGCCCCGCTATGCTCGATTGGCCATCTGGCGATCGCTGATTGGCTTGGGTGTTGCGATCGCACTACACACCCTCATCCTCTGGGTCAGACGGCGGCTGTGGCGACACTGGGCCAGCAGACCCAAGCGCCTAGCCTACAGCCGCCGACTGATCATCCCGGCGCTGCTGTGCTTGCGAGGCGTCGTCTGGCTAGCTCTGCTGCACTACCTTTGCGAACTATGGCCAAGCGCCAGAACCACCCGCTACCAAACCTTTCAGCTTCTAAACCGCTCATTTAATAACGACATTCTCACCCTGGGTGAGCAGGCCTATTCCCTGCTAGACGTTGCTCAGCTCATTCTGTTTATCATCGCCCTGTGGATTGGCGTACGCGGGCTCACCGCAGCGATCAAATCTCGCTTTTTGCAGGCGGCCATTCCCGACCGCAGCATTCAAGAAGTCATTGCCACCCTCACTCAGTTCCTGCTCATGGCGCTGGGCCTGTTCATTTCACTTCAGGCCTGGGGCATAGATCTGAGCGCTCTCGCTATTTTTGCCAGTGTGCTAGGCGTTGGTGTTGGTTTTGGCCTGCAAGATATTGTCAACAACTTTATCAGCGGTTGGATTCTGCTCATTGAGCGGCCAGTACAGGTCGGAGACTTCATTCACTTGGGCGATCTGGTCGGCACCGTCGAACGGGTGGGTGCGCGCAGCACAGAGCTGCGAACCCCCGACCGCATTTCCATTCTCGTGCCCAATGCCGAACTGGTTCAAAACAGAGTCGTGAACTGGAGCCACGGCCGCTCAGTGTCTCGGCTACATTTGCCCCTTGGCGTCGCCTATCAGTCACCTATCGACCAAGTTCACACAGCCGTCATCGAAGCCGCCCAGGCCCACCCCCACGTCCTTCGCTACCCCGAACCTCGACTGCGATTCATAGGCTTCGGCGAAAGCTCCCTCGATTTCGACCTGCTCATTTGGATTCGCGATCCTCGCCAGCAGTACGACATCAAAAGCGATGTGTACTATCTCTTAGAAGCCAATCTCAGACGCTACCAAATCGAAATCCCCTTCCCTCAGCGCGACCTCAATCTCCGCCCCGACCAGCTGCAAACCCTAATTGCCGCTCAATCCCCACCTCCAAAAGACGCCAACAAAGACGCCAATACAGCACCCAACAACAACAGAACGCCCATTCCAGCAGCGAGCGACGCGACCCCACCTAGCCACCATAAATATCTGCTGAAGGACATCACACCCTACTCCGCTATTTTGCAGGCCCCCAAAAATCTGTCTACCGATGAAATAACTCGGCTCTACGAACAAATGCGCGGCCCGGATGGCATTCCTATCGGTGACCATCGCTTCTGGCTGACGGTGTATCCCAACAGCTTTATCGGCAGCGAAGCCGTCACCTGGATTGTCAAAACACAAAAAGCCACCCGAGAAGCCGCCGTTCGGCTAGGTCAGCGCTTGGTAGAAAATGGACTCATTCACCATGTCACTGACGAGCATGCCTTTAAGGACGACTATTTGTTCTATCGATTTTATGAAGACGAATCGTGAAAGCCTTTGGTGAGAGGGGAGCGATCGCAAACCGTATCCGAATTCCGTTATCTCACCCTCGCTCAAGATACTCTTGAATCTGCTGCAAATATTGCGGAAACAGCAACAGCATGCCAGCAATCGATTGATAAACAATGGAATTATCGATATCGTCGCGACCGTAAACAAGACGATTTCGCAAACCAACCACTGGCGCTAGTTGTTGAGCCAAGTCGCTAGAGAGAATACCCCTCTCTGCCAATACAAGAAAAGAACCTCTGGAGGGATCTGGTGTAGCCTGCCTGCTGCTGGCAACGATATGCGAGTTGATGTCCACCGCAGACCCTACAAGCATGTGCAGCAAACGTTCGACAACTAGCTGCTGCTCAAAGTCTTGTGTGTATTCAGCTTCGCTAAGGTCAGCTTTGCGCTGTAGTTGATCTATGTATTTTTTGATGTTGCTGAGCTTTCGGAGAACGATGTCAAACTCAGTTTGAGCCACCCTGCCTCTTCTCCCTGCTAAAGCCCAAATATACAAGTAAATCGGGACCAGCCAAAATAGCGATGTTCCAACGCTATCTAATATCGAGATATCTGTAAGGTATACGGAATCTCTACGTATAAAAGGCCACATTACATCGCAATATTTTTATAAGCGGGTCTTTTTAAGTAAGAAAAGCGGTAAATCTTCCGCAAAACCCGAAAGTTTTATTGAAGCATCCCATTCTCTATAGAAAAATAAAGTACCTTGAACTCAGAAATAAGCGTAGTCGCTGAGATTTAAGATCAGGTTTTGCAATGGATTTCGAAAAAAAGGTGTCAGCGAGCAAATCCGCGCAAAAACGCCTCATGCGACTGAAATATGTCTTACTAGGTGCCCTAGGATGGCTCTTGTTCCTTGGCACAGCGACACTTCCCATCCACTGGTTGCCAAGCTCGTTCGTAGCGTCATCGACTGCCCAGTATCTCAGCAGCCCAGCCGCGCAGGCGCAAGCGATACCGGCCCAACCCACAGAAACTAACGGCTCGCCGGTCGGCGCACCTGCGGCTGAAAGAGGCTCTTCTACTGAAGGGATGGAAGCCTTTGCCACACTGACCGCGAGCCTAGAAAAGCAAACAGGGCTCTTCACGGTGTATAGCGACCTTCAGGCCGGGAAATCCTATCTTGCGATCGCGCCCGAACAGCTCAACCAAAACTTTCTACTCATCACCACCCTCGAATCTGGCTTGGGCGAAGCCGGTCTCTTCCGAGGCTGGTCTATCAACGATCTGATGATTCAGTTTCGAGAAGCCCCGGACAATCATCTGCAGGTCGTGGTCCCCAACACCACCATTCGAGACACCAGCGGTCAAAATCGTCAGCAGCGCCTCATCGACAGCTCCTTTAGCGACTCCATCATTTTCGCCGTCCCAGTCGTCAGCATCGATCCCACCACCCAAACCAAGCTAATTGATCTATCGGCACTCTTCCTAGAGCGAGACCTTGCAAATCTCTCTCAGGCGCTGAGCGGCGCAATCAGTGGCTACAGCCCCGATAGCACCCTCTCACGCGTCGACAGCCTCAAGCTATTCGACGAAAATTTGGAACTGGGAACCACCATTGGCTACGCCTCAGATGGCAGCGGTGGCTCACCCTTTGGAGCGCTCTTTGGCTTTTCACTGCAGGGCCTGGCCGATACGCGAGGCTTTTCCCTGGGCATTCGCTACTCTCTCTCGGCACTCCCCGAAAACAACGGCTATCAGCCCCGCCTGGCTGACGAGCGGGTTGGCTATTTTTTGTCGGCGTTTAGAACCCCCCTGCAGCCTGGCCAAAGCGACCCCTTCATCCGCTACATCAACCGCTGGCACCTCGAAAAACAAAATCCTAGCGCTGAGCTTTCTGTCCCCAAGCGGCCCATCGTCTTTTGGATAGAAAACACGGTCCCGCCCGACTACCGCGATGCCTTAAAAGAAGGTGCGCTGCTGTGGAACGAAGCCTTTGAGCAGGCGGGCTTCAAAGAGGCCATCGTCGTAGAGCAAATGCCCGACAATGCCGATTGGGACCCTGCCGATGTTCGCTACAACACCATTCGCTGGTCTGACTCACTCCGCTCAAACATTGCAGGCGTAGGACAGTCTCGGGTAAACCCACTGACCGGAGAAATCCTCAATGCCAATATTGTTCTAGATGCCAACGTTATTCAGGGTTTGCAGCAACAGTATCAGGCTCGCGGGCTTGAAAACGCCAATGCAGCTGATGGCTATCTCGCCCTATGCGGACAACAATCACAAGACTGGTACGTCCATTGGCTGACCTTACAAAATGTAGCTAACCCTACTGCCAGTACCAACAGCATCAACAACATCCAACAATCATTAGAACAAATTCACAGCTACACGCAGCAGCTCCCTCACAATCACTGCTCAGAGTACCTAGGCGACCAAAAAACAGCCTTTGGCGCCCTAGCACTGTCGGTCCTTCCCCACCTCACCTCCGACCAACTTGAGACCTACATTCAGCAGCATCTGGTCATGCTCACGGCCCACGAAGTCGGCCATACCCTGGGCCTACGACACAACTTTGCGGGCAGCCGCCTACTCTCACCCGAGCAATTAAACAACAAAGAGATCACCCGCGAGCAAGGACTTGTGAGTTCTCTCATGGACTACATCCCACCAAATATTGCTCCCGCCGGTGAGGAACAGGGAGACTTTTTCCCGACTCGGCTCGGTGCCTACGACCTGTGGGCTATTGAATACGGCTACAAAGACGTGCTGCCGTCTCCTCGGCGGTGGACGCAGCAGCAGAGCCTACGACAGATCGCTGCCCGTAGCAACGCGCCCGAGCTTGCCTATGCTACCGACGAAGACATTTACACGGCGCTAGACCCCGAAGCAGATGCCTGGGATCTCAGCAGCGACCCGCTAAAATTTGCCCAGTGGCAGCTCGACAATGCGCAGACCGTTTGGCAACGGCTAAATCGGCTATCGGTCAGTCGGGGTGAAGGGTTTGGCAGCCTGAGAAGGCGGGTTGATTTGGTGTTTGCCTATTTTCGTAACAATACGATGACCCTGACAAACTACGTAGGCGGTCAGCGATTTCAACGATTGAATCCTTGGGAAACGGGCGATCGCACTCCCCTAGAACCGATTTCTGCCAGCAAACAGCGCGAAGCCCTCAGCACCCTCAACCAAGTCGTATTCGCACCCGACGCCTTCCAATTTTCTCCGCAGCTGCTCAATCAGCTGCCCCCCGATCGCTGGCGGCACCGGGGCGCATCCCCCACATCCACCAGCCTCGAATACCCGATTTACGAACGGGTGCTGTCGGTCCAAGGCATTGCCCTGAGTGACCTGCTATCGGCGCAGCGCCTATCCCGCGTGCGCGACGCCGAATTCAAGAGTCGCAGTGAAGATGTCTTCACCATCGCCGAACTCTTCGAATCGCTGCGTCAAGGCATTTGGACCGAAGTCAGCGCGCCAGAAGACACCCAAGACCGCGCCGTCTCTAGCCTGCGCAGAGGCTTACAGCGTCACCATCTCAATATCCTTTCAAACCTGGTGCTCAGACGCAGCTTCGAAGACATTGGCTCCGTTCAAACCTTCGTAGACTTCACGGCGCTCGCCACCACCATCGGCGCACCAGAAGATGCCAGAGTGCTCGCCCGCTATCAGCTCGGGCAGCTCTACGACGACATCGCCCTCACCCTGCGCCGCCACCATAAAAATATGGACCTGACAACGCAGGCCCATTGGGAAGATATTCTCGACCGGATTGACCACGTGCTAGAGGCACCGCTTTCAGGCGCCTAAGCCCACCGAGGAAAAGGCTAGTCCTCTCCTCTCAACCTTCTCAGGAGTTCGCGGGCTTGCTCACGACCTAGGCCCTGACGATTTTCGCTGTGCTCCCAAAAGGTCTCCCACCAGTCTTCCGGCTCCTGATGGTCACCCGTATACTCAGTTGGTCGGCGCGTGCGGCCATCGGTCACTAGGCTACCGACATAGTCCGCATCGTCGTAAATCTTCTTGATTTGCTCATCGATTTCGGCTAGGTCTGCTTCCGAGACAACGCCATTGTCTGTTGCCTTGTAGAACTGCACCGTGACGCGAATCGGAAAGTTTGGATCTCGCTCAATTTCGAGATTGTCAATTTCAGTAAAGGGGCCTTCTACTTCACCGTGGCCAATGACGGCTGCTTCTACGTTGCTTTGCGATCGCTGCAGTTCCATCGGCGCAGAAAGCGCAGATTCTGCCATCACTGCCTGATCAGCACCCACTGCAAAGTTATTGCTGAAGGGATCTTTTTGCTTGAGCGGCACCTGAATCAGCATCACCATGTTGAGGCCTTCTTCTTCGGAGACTTCTACAGACGGTAGCTCAACACTGTCTCCATTGGTGCCATTCTGCTCAGCACGAAAGTCACTAATCCGCTTACCGGTGAGGCTAGCGCGATCGCCATTTTTATTAAAAAACAAACGCTGACCCCAAGTTCGCCCGGTATCGAAGCCATCCCGCTGATTGTCTATCACAGTGACGCTGGTGCCTTCCCGCGTTGCCAAAATCGTCAGCACCGCCGGATCGCCCGGATAAGACTGGTAATTGAACAAGACAGGATTAAACGTAGCTTCTCCATTTTCAGGAATCGGCAAAAAGGCCGCCTGCGCACTCACCAGCACATGAGAATCACGCTCAGCGAGCAGTGAATTCTTTCGGCCTGCCCAAGAATCTGGCTCGCTCAAATAAGTGCGCAAATCTTCGAGGACTTCGGCAAGCAGCGTCGGCGCCACATCTTCACCCTTTTCATTGCCGGTGAGCACCGAAAGGCGCTGCATTGGCACATCTGCTGTGAGGTCAGAGAAATTTGGGTAGCGGATAACGGGCATCAGGTGCAGCCGAGATTCCCCGGAGCGAGGATCGCGGTGCTCTACCTGAATGGTCATATCGCTGATGTTGGGCCCGACGGTGGAGTTGTCGTAGCGTCCGGTATCTTCCCAAGTAATATCTAGAATCTGCAGGTCGTGGGCAGCTGCCAACCGCTGGGCCTCCGCATCGCGAATCATAGACTTGGTGCGCTCGATCACTTCGCCATATTGCCGGTACTCAGAAATATCTGCAACCAAGGGAGCAACCTCGCTTTCAGGAGTAGGGTTAACGCTAGGCGCTGTATTGGCAGGTGTTGTCTCAGTTTCAGCAGGGGCTACCGCCTCACCTGTCTCACTACCACTAATCCCCCAAGACTGTGCCAGCACGTCTTGCCTTAAGCCTACAGCAAGCCCAGTGAGCCCGCCGAGCAGCAAGGGCGTACAGAGCAATTTACCGAGTGTGACCTTTTTCATGGAGTTTACTCCTCTCAAGTTCCTGATACTAAACTAACGGGCAGATTCACCAAATTCCGCCCGGTTTCTAAAAGTGAAACCGCCAGAGAGTAAGGTTAAAATGACAGTGAAACATTGGAATTAGTCTAGAGAGACTGGACCGCATTACGAGCGACCTAAAGATGACACTAGCAATTGCCCTTGAACCAGCACCTATAGAAACAGATGCCCACGGGGTTGTACGAATCGCTAAGACACGCGTCACCTTGGACACGGTCGTACAAGCTTTTCTTGAAGGGTGCACATCAGAAGAAATAGCGGAGCAGTATCCATCACTAGAGTTGTCAGATATTTATCTGGTTATCGGTTACTACTTGAGACATCGGAACGAGGTAGACACTTACTTGGCAGAACGGCATCGTCAAGCGAATATAATCCAGCAGGAGGCCGAGCAACGTTTTAATCCTGTCGGAATCCGTGGACGCTTGCTTGCTAGGCGGACTCAATCAGAGTAGCTAAAGTGATTAAGTTTTTAGCTGACGAAAACTTTAACAACCAAATTGTAAGAGGCGTTCTTCGGCAAAATCCAATTATTGATATTGCACGTGTTCAGGATGTCGGTTTGCAGGGAAAAGACGATCCGAATGTATTAGATTGGGCAGCAAAAGACGAGCGGATTGTCTTGACTCATGATGTTGCTACGATGATAACGTTTGCTTACGAACGGGTTCAGGCAGGCTTACCGATGCCTGGATTGTTCGAGGTTAGGCGAGGTATTCCAGTAGGGGTAGTCATAGAAGAGATTATCCTGATTGCGGAGTGCAGTCTTGATAAAGAGTGGGAAGGACAAGTGAGATTCTTACCACTCAAATGACTAGACAAAGCGGTTGATAGCTAGCCTTGCGTGGCAGCGGACGAATACGCAGATACGCTATGCCATCTGCCAAGTCATCTCATTGCCTGCCCATAGGGGAACAAGACCGGAGTCGGTAAATGGGACTTCCTCTGGCACGCGCCAGCTGGTTTTTGTGAGGGTAATCTGCGCGGTGTTGCGTGGTAGCCGGTAGAAGTCTGGGCCATAGAAGCTGGCAAAGGCTTCTAGCCTATCGAGTGCGTCGACGCGGTCGAAGACTTCTGCATATAGCTCCATTGCATGTAGCGCAGAGAAGCAGCCAGCGCAGCCGCAGGAGGTTTCTTTGCTGTCTCGCGTATGGGGAGCGCTGTCAGTCCCGAGGAAAAACTTGGGATTTCCTGAGGTTGCGGCCTGCACCAGCGCTTTGCGGTGCTTTTCTCTTTTTAAGATGGGCAGGCAATAAAAGTGAGGACGAATGCCACCTTGAAACAGCGCGTTGCGACTAAACAACAGATGCTGTGGGGTAATCGTGGCAGCCATATTTTCACTTTCTAAAACAAAGGCTACGGCATTTGAGGTTGTGATGTGTTCCATCACAATTCTCAGGGTAGGAAAGCGCTGCCTCAGTGGAATCAGCTGCTGCGCAATGAAGACTTTTTCCCGGTCGAAGACATCTACAGCCTTATCGGTCACTTCTCCGTGCATTAGCAAGGGCATCCCTACCGACTGCATCGCGTCAAAGACCGCGTCGCACTTGCGAATATCCGTCACTCCAAATTCTGAATTGGTCGTTGCGCCTGCCGGATAGTATTTGACCGCTTTGACAAAGCCAGCTTCCTTAGCCGCAGTGATGTCATCTGGGCTGGTGTTGTCGGTGAGGTACAGGGTCATCAGCGGTTCAAACTGCTGACCGGAAGGAAGGGCTGCAAGGATGCGATCGCGATAAGCCGCCGCATCTGCCACAGACCGCACGGGCGGCTTCAAATTTGGCATCACAATCGCTCGGGCAAACTGACGCACCGTATGGGGTAAAACAGCTTTTAGCGCGGCACCATCACGCAGGTGCAGATGCCAATCGTCAGGTCTAGTCAGGGTGAGTGCTTCCATCCATCAATCATAAAACAGATTACTAGACAGATTACTAACTATCGGCTGTAGCGCCAGTCGGCTTTGGATTTGGCAGCTTTAAGGTAACCAACTCTGCCAGTAGAACAAACAGCGTAGATACCCACAAGCAGCCCACTAAGCCATAGAACTGAAACACAAGGCCAGAAAGCACCGTACCGGCCAGCCGCCCACCAGAATTAGCCATGTAGTAGAAACCGACGTTTAGTGCGACTTTGTCATCTTCTGTGTAGGCAAGCACCAGATAAGAATGCACCGCTGAGTTAAAAGCAAAAACGATGCCGAAGATCATCAGGCCGATGATGATCGTTTGACCGGGGGGAAGGTTGAGATTGAGCGCGATCGCAATCATCGCCGGAATCGCAATCAACAGCCCCGTCCAAAATCGAATCGTACCTGCCTGGGGCGATCGCCCCGACCCAAATCGCCGCAGCAGCATTGGCGCCAGCGACTGCACCAAGCCATAGCCAATCACCCAAATCGCCAAAAATCCGCCTACCTGCTCAAAAGACCAGTTCAGCACGCTATACAAAAAGACGGGCAAACCAACCACAAACCAAACATCCCGCGCGCCGAAAAGAAAAAAGCGCGCACCAGAGAGAATATTGATTTCCGGGCTTTTGGAAAACAGCTGACGAAACTTGACCTTGGCCTTGACCTTGCCCATTCCAGCAGGCAGCCACCGACTCGACAGCAGCACAACAAACAATCCCGCCGCCATTATCGCCAGCGCATTGACATAGCCAAACGCCGAGAGCAACAAACCACCCAGAAAGAACCCGACCCCCTTGAGCGCATTTTTTGACCCTGTGAGGATGGCGACCCATCGAAAGAGTGACGACTGAGCCTCTTTGGGAATCACCAAACGAATGGCACTTTTAGAACTCATTTTGGTGAGGTCTTTGGCGATGCCTGAGAGAGCCTGGGCAAACATTACATAGGGGACTGCTAGTGCGATCGCCCACGACGCATTCACCGGCATCAGCAACAGCAGCGCCACAATCTGCAGCGCAATTCCGCCATACAGCGTTAGCTTGACCCCACTACGAGCGCCAATCCAACCGCCAAACAAATTGGTGACAATGCCAAATATTTCATAGAACAAAAACAGCATGGCCACCTCTAGCGGCGTGTAGCCAAGCGTGTGAAAGTACAGCAACACCAGCATTCGCAGTGCGCCATCAGTAATCGTAAAGCCCCAGTAGGCAGCAGTGACCAGAGCGTAGTTTCGAATACCTATTCGGTCCAACGTGGATGAAGTTTCCATAGCACCAAAAAATCAAGAGATAAAATCTTTTCCGGAACTTAGCCAATCTACTTATCGAGCAAACGCGCTACTTTTTGCGCCAGCTCGGCCATCCGGCTCGAATAGCCCCACTCATTGTCGTACCAGGCGAGCACCTTCACCTGTGTACCATCTACCACCATCGTCGAAAGCGCATCGACAATGGCAGAACGCGGATCGTCTTTGTAATCAATCGAGACCAGCGGACGCTCCTCATAGCCCAAAATGCCGCTTAGCTCACCGTCAGCCGCTGACTTAAACAGCTGATTCACTGCTTCTACCGTCGTTGGCTCACTCACCTCAAACACAGAATCTGTCAGAGACGCATTCAGCAGCGGCACCCGCACCGCCAGGCCATTGAGCTTGCCCTGCAGCTCAGGAAAAATCGTTGTAATCGCAGTCGCCGACCCAGTAGTGGTCGGAATCAGCGACAGGCTGTTTGCCCGTGCCCGACGCAAATCCTTGTGGGGAGCATCGACAATCGTCTGTGTATTGGTAATGTCGTGAATAGTGGTGATCGCGCCGTGCCGAATACCGAGCCCCTCATGCATCACCTTCACAACCGGTGCCAGACAGTTCGTGGTACAAGAAGCCGCCGTCAGCAAATGATGCACTTCCGGATCGTATAGATGATCGTTAATGCCCATCACGATATTGAGCGCATTTTGCTTCACTGGCGCAGCGACAATCACTTTTTTCACCCCCCGCTGAAAGTAGGGGTCTAATAGCTCCGGCGTGCGAAACTTACCGGAACACTCCAGCACCATGTCCACCCCTAGCTCATCCCAAGGGACATCTCCGGGCGTCGCGTATTCGCTAAAGCTCAATGGCTGCTCGTCGATCAAAAACTTTTTATCGTCTACCGCGGTGACCGTAGGCTGCCACCGACCGTGGACTGAATCAAACTTCAGCAGATGAGCTGCCGCTGCCGTCCCCCCTTTGATCTCATTGATGTGAACAAATTCCAGCTCAGGCCAGCCCCAAGCGGCCCTCAGCACCAATCGACCAATGCGGCCAAAACCATTAATTGCAACGCGTACCATAGGATTTCCCAATCACCCATCTTATTATTTCAACTTTAATTGAAATGTCAAGCCAAGGCAAAACTCATTCTTCTCTCTGCTGTGCCTATCGATATAGGCAAACCTGCCCTGCGCGACCAAACTGCTTTACCTGGGCTCATCGGGGCAGCTACGTGCAGGCAAAATTGGACTAAATCGGCGAAACTCTGCGATGTAGCGCTCAATCACAATAAACTGCTGTAGGTTCAGCCGGTAGTAAATCCATCGGCCTTCTTGTCTGCCTTCAATGAGGCCAGCTTCTCGCAGTGTTTTCAGATGAAAAGATAGCTTAGACTGCGTGATGCCCAGCGCTTTGGCAATGTCACAGGCGCATAGCTCTTGCTCGCGCAGCAGTTCAATGACTTGGATACGATAGCGATCGCCCAATGCCTGAAAGAGTGACAAAACATCTATCTGAACAGCCGTCTTCATGCTTACCTACCAAGTCTACTTGAAATGATGCAGCGAATACCGAAACTATATCAAAGATCTTGATGCACAATGGAACCCTGTACATAAAGCCGCTTAAAGTAAGCCATTCAGATAAAGCCATTTATGCTGATGGACAAAACGAGAGCCCATAGCTAGCAGCCAAACGATGAGAATATTCACTTTTCTGGTCTTAGAAGCGCTCCTGAGCCCTATCACAGTTGCTAGCTATAGTCTTTTGGCACTGTGGGCGATCGCAGCCAGCAGACCACAGTCTCTCTCCATCACAGCCCTGGTCCCGCTCTACTGCCGGTGGCTGCTACACCTGCAGGGCATCCGCCCCGACCCCACCACCCACAGCCTAGTGGGCACTCTGCCAAGTTTGAACCCTCAGCTTAACTGGGGCGTAATTTGGCCAACCCTACTAGCCATGAATATCACTGGCTACACACCCAGCCTATTCAACGTGCCACCCCCTGGCAAAGAAGACCTAAGCAATATGCTGAATGCACGCACGCTATTTTTCGATAAGGCACTGGTTCGAGCAGTGGAGGGGGGAATAGTGCCCGTAGAGCAGGTTGTGCTCTTAGGCGCTGGTTTCGATAGTCGCCTGTTCAAATTTTGCACAGGGCGATCGCCGCTCTCATGCTTTGAGGTCGATCAAGGTCACACGCAAAGAGTGAAAATAAAGGCCCTCACGGCAAGCAATGTAGACAGTCGCAGCGTCAACTTCGTAGCTGTCGATTTTAACCGAGAGGACTGGACAGATGACTTGGTAGCAGCTGGTTTTTCTGTTGAAAAGAAAACATTTTTCTTGTGGGAAGGCGTCACATACTACCTCACAGAATTAGCCATAAAAGACTGCCTAAACAACATTGCCAAAATCGCCACAGAGGGTAGCTCCATCGCCTTCGACTTTTTCTCAAAACAGCTCATTACCGGTGAAAACAGTTGGTGGCTAAAGCCAGGCCTGCAGCTCCTCGATTGGCTCAATGAACCCTTTCAGTTTGGCATAGACACCACAAAAGATAGCCGAGAAGAACTCTCAAAACTGCTAAAAGGAACAGGATTTCAGATTGATAGCCTACAGCTCATGGGAGAGTTAAATCATCGGCAAGCATTCGGAGGGCTTACTGTTGCTAAAAAGCGTGGCACCAGCAGTCCGTAGAAAGTTGGCACGACCCCGACCCACTAACTCCAGCCTTTCACCCATAGACATAGAGCCATCTTTCTAGCTGCTCTAGCTTCCGTTGCAAAACAGGGTTTACCTGCACTTTCAGAATCCGACGAAAGCGATCGCGCATTTGAGAGTGGTGTAGCCGCATCGCCGCCGGGTCGCCTCTCAGCCCGCACCGCCGCCAATTCACCTGCTCTTCTGGCAGGCCAAAAAAGACGCCGCCATCGGTGTGCTGCACACAGCCTTCCAGTAGGTCGAAAATTCTGGCATTTCCAGTAATCGGACGCTCCGCAGACCAGGAACTAGGCATGCCATACACATGCAGACTCAAAAAAGGCCGCGCTCCCGTGTTTCCCATCTGATGAATCAGGCTATGGTCCACGGCTCTTACCATACCAGGGCTGTAGGGAGCCGCCACCGGATTGCCCAACACGCCCGCCGTAAACTGATAGATGTAGTGATCTGCCTTGCCGAAGCTCTGCACTGCCCCCCACTGGGTAGAACCATGATCGTGAATAGCGCTGATATCGCCGGGTCGCCAAGACATCACCATAATCTCGAAATGTCCGCCATCAAAAACCAGCTTCCTGCCATAGCTATCGGTCACTGGATGGTTGAAATCGGCCCAAGGCATCAGCGCCTGCTCAGAGATATCAATAGTTTGCAACAAACGCTTAATCTGCAGCGGCGTTAGCTCGGCATTCGCGCTCTGCAAAGCACGAATCAGCCACTGCAGCTTTTCTGGATAGGCATCAAGTGCAGAGGCTGCTGGTCGATAACTGTCAGTTAGCCTTGCAGCATTACCCAAAGCGACCGGACAAAACGTAGCGTTACTCATGTAGATTCTCTCTTTTCGAGCAGGTAAAAACGACGTAAACCGTAATCTCCCAAAAGATATCAATCTAAAATCTATTGAAAATGAGAACTCAGTGAAAAGTCCCCTAGTAAGGCAATAAACATTGCATAATCACTACGTCCAGCCAGCGATCATTCAAAAAACCAATCTTCTTTTGAACACCAACAGTTTCAAACCCAAACCCTTCGTGAAACCGCACGCTGTTGTTGTTCGCAGCCAAAATCTTCGCAACAATATGCCGATAGCCAAACTGCGTCACCTTTTCCATAATCGCTTTCTGTAGCCGCTTACCGTAGCCCTTGCCTACTTCATCTTGTGTCAGATAAATCGACGTCTCACAGCAAAACTGATATCCCAAGCGATCGCTATACCGCTTAATCACGCCCCAGCCAATCACTCGCCCAGCCAGTTCCGCAACCAGGTAACTTTCTCGCTCAGTCATACCCCGCGCGATCGCACAAATCTTCTCCTCAGTCACCGGAAAGCCATCCATGGTGATGCCACCCTGCGTGATCGCCTCATTGTAGATAGCTGCGATCGCCCCATAATCTGCCTCATCCGCTTCCCGCACGACCAGCCCAACCATACGCTCAACCGCCAACTATATCCCTATGTCCGAGATTAATGCCTGATATTAGCTCAGCCACCGCCCTAGGCAACACTCAGCGTTTTCTCCGGTAGGACTGTTCCCACTTCCGACAACAATCCCTCAGACGGTGACCGCTGCGCATAGTTCAGCAGCCAGTCGAGCAGCCGATCCATCACCGGCTCACCCGTCAACAGCTCTAGCCGAGCAAAGCCGCCGATATTGCCTGCATTGATTTCACTAATGCGCCAGGTTCCGTCATTATCCATCAAAAAGTCATAGCCCAGCGTATGCAGACCTAGCGACTGATAGTGATGGACCGTATGGGCGATCGCTGCCCGCTCATCGTCTCCTATCGGCGCTAGCTGACACAGGCCATCGCGGCTCACATTGTTCACCCAGTGACCGCTCTTTGAGCGTCTGATATAGCTACCATAAATTTCACCATCGACCACCACCACCCGCTTATCCCCCTGATCAGTCCTAGCCAAAAACCGACAGAACTGAATCGGCGCCTGCTGCCCCAACCTCAAAAATCTCATCACATCCGAGAACTGAGCGAACGTCCCCACTCCCGTCAGCACATTGTCCACACAGAAGACGCCGCCCTCATACCAAATTTTGAAAACGCCCCGCCCACCACAGCTATTAGCACGCTTGGCCACAATTGTTTGATGCGCCTCAAAAAATTCTATTGCTACCCGGCAATCGTTTGTAACCACCGTTTCTGGCATGTAGTCTCTAGCCACCGCTGGCAAAAAATCGGACCGCATCTGTACCTGCTTCCCCGACGGACGATTGACAAACCGAGTCAACGATTCCCATCGCGTCAGCGCATCCAAATATCCATCAGAAAACGGCTTCAATGTCCGGCAAAAGACTACATCCATCTCTGCTAGCGAGGCTCGCACAGGCGTCCCTTCTCCCAAGGTCACAAAGTCACCGTAAGTCAGCTCTCCTGCGGCAGGAAACACCTCTACAGTAGGCAGGGCTGTGTTTAATACTTGTGGCGCAGGCATGTGATAAAGCGTCACCCGAGAATCACGCGCCAGATGCTGATAAAACGTTGGCACATCTAGCGGCGGCCGATCATAGCGGGTGGGGTCGCAGATACTAAGTAGCTTCATAGGATATCTTCGATTGTGTCCGTGAGGACATGACACATCTATAAAAGCTGACTCAGCTGAGGAACAGAGCACCGGCAGCTGAGAAACCTATAAGAAACCAACGAAAACCTCATGGGACAGAGGCAACATCATCAGTTGTTTGCGTCATTTTCTCTAGCCGAGAATCTAGCGGAGCCGCGGGCCGACGCGAGCGGCCAAACGAAGCGATCGCCACTCCCAAAACGATGAGCGCTAACGTTGCCCCCTGAATGGCAGAAGGCCGCTCCCCCCGCAGCAAAAACGCATAGCTCACCCCAAAAACCGGCGAAAGCACCGTCAGCTTGCCCACCGTCTGACTATCGAGATGGTTCACAGCGCCATACCAGAGAAACTGCGCCGCAACGATCACCACCAACGCATAAATCGCCATCACCATCCACAGCTGACCGCTAAAGGCATCGGCAAAATGTGCCGGTCCAAACAGCCGTAGTGCGATCGCAAAAAAGATGACCGAAGACACAAAATTTCGAGAAAACACGACGACTTGCAAAGGTGCCATCTTGGCTACCATCAGCTGGTTAGTCAGTGCAGACACTGCAAACACAAGAGTAGAGAGCAAAATGAGCACATCGCCACGGTTGATTTGAAACTGATTTGTACGAAGTGCGATCGCAACCACACCCACCGCAATTAGAGAAAAGCCAACCCACTCCAACCGCCGAACTTTCCTGCCCAATATCTGCGCCCCGGCCAC
>JBCBFY010000080.1:0-24079 GCA_038527325.1 Cyanobacteria bacterium J06614_10 | reverse complement strand
GTTACCTTACAGCTCAACAGCGCTACAGCCGAGGTTATAAGCAAATTCTACGGATCGCCCGGCTGACAGCGCATCGCAGATTCTTTTGCTTCTACTTTTGGCCTAAGCGCGGTCCATATAGTCTGCGCTTTTTGCCATGTGGCTTCGCCGAATTTGTTGGCAGCGGTTTCTGTTGCAGTTTCGGCTTCGCCTTTTCTGAGATTGAGAAGATATGGAAGGAAAGGAATGAGGAAGGTTGTCAGCGCTGCAATTTTCATCTGTGCGGAAAATATGATGGCATCTCTATCTCTTTGTTTGCTTTTAGTAGAGCTCTAGAGCATTACAAAAGCTGTTGAGGCTATCTAACAGTGCATTGTAGTAAGGATAGGCATCGTCTCTTGTATTTTCGAGTTGGGCGTATAAGGTTAGCTCTGGTTCTGGTGTTAGCCCCTCTGTCGGAAACTTCAATCCTGCATTGGCTAGGCGAGTCGATGCGATCGCAATCAGCAACGCACTAACCGTACGAGTCTCCCCTCTAGCAAGATCGCGCAACCCCGGCAGAATCAATTCTGCTCCTGGCAGTTCATTTTGCAATTCGTCTGGCAATTCGTCTGGCAATTCACCTAGTAACACCATCAATCCTCGCCCAACATAGTCATCAGCTGCTCTATTTTCTGCGGGTCGATAGTTGAACGCATTGATAACTGCTCAGAGATTGCCAACTCCAATAATGAACTAAAGCTGCCATACATTCACCCACAGAACACCACTCATGGAAAATAGAGTAGTTGCATGGATAGGGGTTGCATACCACCAAAACTTGCGACTGATTGGTAATACGGGCAGAAAAGCTTGGAAGAAAGCCATTGACTGTCATCAACGAAGTCATAACCACATTGACTCAGCTAATGCGGCGACAGAGCCAGTAGCAAACGTAGTCGATAGAACCCACAAGCGACTTATCGAGATAGTAGCCCCGCTTATTTCAGCGACTGGTAAGATAGGAAGCCATGTGCTTGCACAGCGGGGAAAAGGCATAGCGGGGGACGGCCATAGTGTTAAAACGGTTAATGACTTGGCTACTAAACCAGTTTCAGAAAGTAGTTAACGCTTTCACTCGGGGAGGAAAGGCCCAGGAAGATAGCGGGCGCTCCTCTATTGCTAGTCGTCTCTCTGCCGACCTCAGCTCACAGCGTCAGGGCGAACAGGCCGAAGAAGCGATCGCACTCCGAAAGCCACTCACCCCAGAAGAAGCCGCCGCCATCCTACAGCCCAGCACACCTGCCGTTGCTCCCACCTCATCAAACGCTTCACAGCCAGAAACAGCATCCCAAGTAGACACCCACCAAAGGCTCGACGCCGCACCCGCCGCACTCTCAAACAATCAACCCTTACCGCCAAGCCTCCCAACCGTAGTTTCAGAACTCATTCCAACCCAACCTTCTACGCAGCCAGCTGCCCCTGACGCGGCACTCCCAGCCCCTGCGCCTGCAGAAAATGAACAGCTGCCCAGCATTCACGACCTGTTGCCCGCCACAGAACCAGACCCCGCTACCCAATCAGAACCCTCCGAGGAGCATCAGCCGCAGACAGCCGACCACAGCTTAGAAAATAGTTCAAGCGCTGACCAAACCCCTCCCTTAGAAACATCTGCACCGTCACCTGAAATCGAGCCTGCACTTCGCGTTGAGTCGGCAGAGCGCAGCTCCACACCCGAAGCCGTCACGCTTTTTAGCTTCGATATTACTGAAGCAGAAACCAGCCCAGAAATCGATTCGGAAGCACCAGCGGCGGAAACACCCGAAGAAGAGAGTCATTCCGAAGCACCAGACACCTCTAGCGAATTCTCCCAATCCGATCTCTCCCAATCTGCAGAAGAGGCCATCATCTCACCGGAGCCTGCGGAAACGGTCTTAGATATAGAAGATCTTGCCGATACACCAGAGGTCATTCACTCAGACATAGACTCTTCTGACGGCGAACCAGCAGAAATTGCAGTCGTTGATAGCTTAGAGTCAGAAACATTAATAGCTGATGAAGTTCCTGTTCAGAGTGACTCGGCGATAAGTGAAGAGCAGCTAGCCGCAGAAGAAGAGATAGACACGATTGAAGAAACACCTGCTTTAGAAAAAGAGACTTCTTCACAGGACATTCCTCCGACTGAGGCAGTCACGATACCAGAAGAAGAACAATTCCAAGCAACAGCCACAACAGAGAGCGAAAATCCTTGGCTAACGGCTAAGCCACCTGCAAAAGATAGAGACGATACTTCCACAACCACTCAATCATCCGAGCCGCAGCCAACCGACACAGAACAACTCACTAAAGTCGGCATTGTAAAACTCTTATTTACCCTAAAAAAAGGCAACTTCCACGGCTACATCGCCCCAGAGGATGGCTCAAAAGACATCCTTTTCCATCAGAAGTATATTAACGCAGATATTTTTGAGCAGATAGAACGTGGCACGCAGGTTATCGCTACCGTGAAATATATCGAGGGCAAGGCATACGCAACCCATGTAGACCTCAGATAAGCAAGCGAAAGAGACGCGAACACTACAGGAACAAACGGTAAGCCGGGTTGTCACTCTCATTCCAGTGACGATAGCCCAGCGTTTGCAAAAAAGACTGCCACTGTTCCATCTCTTCTGGCGGCACCTGCATACCTACGACAATTCGTCCGTAGTCAGCACCGTGATTACGATAGTGAAAGAGGCTAATGTTCCACTCTGGGCTCATTGCCGCAACAAACTCAGTCAGCGCACCTGGGCGCTCGGGAAATTCAAACCGATAGAGCAGCTCGTTGTGAGAGAGCGGTGACTTGCCACCGACCATGTGCCGAAGATGCATCTTTGCCAGCTCATCATCCGTGAGGTCCAATGTTTCAAAGCCGCTACGCTCAAAGTTTTGCGCAATCTCTTGGGCGTCTGCTTTGTTTTTTATCTTAATGCCCACAAAGATATGAGCCTTGTTAGCATCTGCAATTCGATAGTTAAATTCGCTGATGCTGTGATTGCCCAAGGTGTCGCAGAATCTTCCCAGGCTCCCTGGCCGCTCGGGAATCGTCACGGCAAATACCGCCTCTCGCCGTTCACCTAGCTCTGCCCGCTCAGCCACAAAGCGCAGTCGGTCAAAGTTCATATTGGCGCCGCAAGCGATCGCAATCAACGTTTCATCCTCAATCCCCTCCCGCTCCACATAGGCTTTGATACCCGCGATCGCCAGCGCCCCCGCAGGCTCCAAAATCGAGCGCGTATCCTCAAATACATCCTTAATCGCCGCGCAGGTATCATCCGTACTCACCAGCAAAACTTCATCCACCAGCGTCTGACACAGCCGAAACGTCTCTTTCCCCACCTGACGCACCGCCACACCATCTGCAAAGAGACCCACCTGCTCCAAGCACACGCGATCGCCCTTCGCCAACGACCGGCTCATCGCATCCGCATCCACCGGCTCCACACCAATAATCTTAATATGCGGTCTTAGCCGCTTGATGTAGGCAGCCACCCCAGAAATCAAGCCACCTCCACCAATTGCAATAAAAATGGCGTGAATTGGCTTCTGATGCTGCCGCAAAATCTCCATGCCAATCGTGCCCTGACCCGCAATCACATCCGGGTCATCAAAAGGGTGCACAAACGTCAAACCTTTTTCTTTTTCTAGCTCACGCGCATACTGGCAGGCGTCGTCATAGGTATCGCCATGCAAAATTACCTGGCCACCCCGGGCCTTCACCGCATCTATTTTGACCTGAGGCGTCGTCACAGGCATCACAATCGTCGCCACAGCGCCCAGCTTCTTGGCGCCCAACGCAACTCCCTGCGCATGGTTTCCCGCCGAAGCTGCAATCACGCCACGATGCAAAAGCTCGGGTGGTAGCTGGGCCATCTTGTTGTACGCGCCCCGGAGCTTGAAGGAAAAAACAGACTGCACATCTTCTCGCTTGAGCAGTACCTGATTCCCTAAGCGGGCAGACAGCCTAAACGCTTTGTCTAAAGGTGTCTCCTGAGCCACATCGTATACCCGGGCGTTCAGAATGCGTTCTAAATAGTCAATTTGAGTAGGGTCGGACTGGGTCACAGGGCGTTAAGCAGCAGCGTAGAAGTAGTATTTATTACTTTACGTGCTTACCCTTGCGACTGGCTACATCTGTGTATGTAGGCGATCGCTCATTACCCTTTAGCCCTCGCTATCGGTTGGCCAAACAGTGAGCAGACGAACCCCTAGCGGCTATCTCTGCCGATGATGTCGTCATCGAGTGCATTCCTAAAACTACCTCACCCTCACTGTTTACAGTCCAAGCTTGAGCTTCTACCACAGGTGTTTCGCCGATTGGTTCAATAGGGTGACTGACCGTCTGAGCCTCGTTTTGATGAGTGCGATCGCTCAGCTCATTTTTAGCAGCAGAACCCTCTCCTATCTGCTGAGGAATGCGGAAGTCGTTCCAAAGTGAGCGTCCCGAAATAAGCTGGCTCGCATCCACTGGCAATCCGCCTCGGCCTGTGGCCACAAAGGTATTACTGCCTAAATTTTCACAGGCCGCGACAACTTGAGCCGTGTCATCTACATTTTCTGGCAAGCTCACTAAACCGCTAGCCGGGTCAATATCTGGGGTATTGAGTTCCACACTGCCACTGAAGTCAGGCCCCAAAGCCGAAGTCGCCGTAATATCACTGTCAGGCGTTAGCTGCTCTCGGTAAGCCGTCCCCAAAATTGTCTGCGCATCCACCACCACTCTGCCACCAAAGTTACTCGTAGCATTGGCAGTGATGTCGCTATTTTCAAGCGCGATCAGGGCCCCAGTCGTGATGTCGATGTTGCCGCCCGTTGCTGACCCTGTCGCATTCGTTGTCACCTGGCTTTCTTCACGCAAAACAACATCGCCCGCTGTCAGATTAATGTTGCCGCGATCGCCCGCCACCGTACTAGCCGTAATCAGCCCGCCCGACTGCAGCGTAATCCCCTCCGCCACGAGGTCAATATCCCCAGCAGCGCCATTACCAGAAGCAGTTCTAGCAATCACCTCACTAGCAAAATTACTCGCATTAATCGTGGCACCTTCGGCCACCACTAGCCGCCCCGACTCAATATTCACCGCGATGGTACCGCCTTCTCCCGTGCTAGGCGGCAAACCATCCGCGCTCAGCGCACTCGCAAAAAGACCACTGCGTCCATTCTCATCACGACCCCTGAGTTCAACAGACTCTCTGGCATTCACAGTCAAATTACCCGCCGGATTATTGCTAATGGTGGCCACCGCGACCTGCCCACCGTCTGCCACTAGCAGCGTCCCCGTATTTATCAACAGCTCGCCACCTGCACCGCTACCATTCGCAGACAGCCCAGGAATAGGCGGCAACTCAGACGATGACCGAATGCTGCTAACCGCCAGAATATTTGAATCATTGCGACCAACTACCCGAACATCACCTGCATAAATCGTCAGATTGCCCGCGTCACCTGTGGTAAAGGTGCTAGCCGTAATCTGCGCCCCGTTTGTCACGTTGAGCTGCCCGGTAGTAATAGTGAGGTCACCACCTTCACCCGTTGCGCCAGGCGGTGGAAAAATCACTGGCAGCACAGCGGCATATAGGCTGCTAGGCCCTGTCTCAGTGCCATTGTCCACATTTATCGTGTCAGCAAATACCTCTACACGGCCCGACGTTCCCGAACCGCCCATGCCTAAACCAATCTGAGCCCCGTTGCTGATATCAATAAGAGAAGCATTTACCAGCAAATGACTACTGCCATCGCCCTCCGCGCCAGGGGCAACCTCCAACAGTATTCCAGTCAGCATAGGGTCATCTGCAGAAACCTCAACCCCTTCCAACCTCAAACTCTCGGAAGCATCGAGTACAATCTGCCCGCCGCCGCTAGTGATCACTTTTCCCAAAATGGCAGACCCTTCACTCAGCATCACATTACGCCCCTGCAAATGAACAGAGCCCGCATTATCTCCACTCACGTCTATCGCGGTCCGCTGAGACAGCGTAATATCTTCAAAGTCAGTCGCCGCAGAATAGTCAAAATTCCATCCCGGCAGCGGTGCCATCTCTTCAGACACATTTGGAGCCAACACAACAAAACTATTTTCACCTAGGCCACCGATCTCGACATGGCCCATATCCGCAGCCAACGTGCTCCCCTCCAAGTCAATCTGGCCACCTAGCAATGCAATTGTCTCTTCACTGCCCGGCATTAGCCCCTGAGTCGGTGCTACTCGGTCAATCGTAGCGTTACCCAAGTTATAAGAAAGCGTATTGTTGCCCGGCCCCTCGGCTTGGATAGGGCCTGGCGAGCTGCCAAACTGCAGTCCTATTGGAACGCGAATGTTTAGTAATGAGGGCACAGTAGCCGTCGAAACGCCAAATTCAGCATTCTCTTGAAAGACAAAGCTATCAGCAGTGGTCGCAACAAAAGATCCTTCAAGATTCAAACTGGCACCTGAGCCAAAAATAATGCCATTAGGATTGAGTAAAAAGAGATCCGCTGCGCCGTCTACAGCCAGCTCACCGTCAATGTTAGAGAGATTGAGCGGACCCAGCTCACTCACGCGAGTGAAGATCATCTCCACCCCTGCATTAGGTTGAAAAGTTACACTTTCCCCGGCTTCTATGTTGAACGTGCGAAAGCTGTGAAACAAGCCCGCACCGTCATCGCTGAGCGTTCCGCCCGTAATCACGCAGCTGCCCATCGCGCAACTGTTCACCCCCGTCAGCGTTGTTGGAGTCGTTCCATCGGTGGCGATGCTCTGGGCTGAGGCGCTGATAGGCATCCATCCGGCGGCTAGGCTAAAGCCAACACCTAACGCCCAAACTGTTGATAACGAAGGCAAAGAAAACGCATTCTGAGAATAGCTGTGCATAGGTTTAGGCAGTAGATATCGTGACACAATTCACCTGCGGCCCTCAGTATGCCCAATTCCATTTTTTGAAATAGGCAGCTATCGGAGGGCTTCTGAGCAAACAGAGAAGACTGACAAAAATATCAACTATCATGCTTTCAATCTGGCATTCGGGAATTAATAACTATGGGTCAATACCTCGCAGACGGACTAAGTACCTATGAATCGCCACCGGTGGAACCAAAAGCTACATCAGCTTCTCAGACGGCAGATATGTAGCGCCCTTACCAAGCTTTCTCATATTTCTAAACACAATCTAAGAAAGCCGATGTTTGTGGGTTTGCTGATGATGGCGCTAGTTGGCGCGATCGCACAGCCAGCCATCTCAAGCAAGCCAATCCACCGTGCCCCCCTGCACAGCACCATCCAAACATCGCTCACCCCACCCCACTCCGCGACGAAGGACGACACCGAATTTCCTCAGCTCACTCAGGGGCAACAGCAGTACGATGCGGGGCAGCTATCGGCGGCACTCCGCACCTGGCAACAAGCTGCCGTAAATAGTGACTTACCGCCCCTTGCCCGCGCGCTCAGCTGGAGCTACGCCTCTATCGCCGCTCAAGATTTGGGCGAGTGGACATCAGCAGAAGAGGCCATTACCAAGAGCCTAGCGCTACTAGCCAACCAAGCGAGCGGACAGGGTACAACGCTCATTAAGGCACGAGTAGTTAACACACAGGGGCGACTCTATCTCAAAAAAGGACAGCCAGAGGCTGCGTGGGAAGCTTGGCAAACAGCGGCAGACGCCTATCAGAAAGCCGATGATGAGCTTGGGAATATAGGTGCTCAAATTAATCAGAGCCAAGCATTGCAGACCATGGGACTGTATCGTCGGGCGAGGCTGCTGCTAGAAGATATTGCTGAAAAACTCGCAGATCAGCCACAGTCGGAAATGAAGGCGATCGCACTCAAAAGCCTAGGCAATGTTTTTCAAACAGCAGGCAGCCTAGATCAATCTCAACAGTATTTGAGCGAAAGTCTCTCGATTTATCAACAAATTGGCACTGATTTAGACATTGCAGATACGCTGTTTGCCCTAGGAAACACCGCCCGGCTCATGCAAGACGCCGAAACGGCGCAACAGCACTACCAAGCCGTCGAAACGCTGCTGCCGTCCTCAGCGCTCAGCACAGAAGCGCAGCTCAATCGATTCACCCTCCTATTAAAAACTCAGGAGTGGGAGAAAGCACGGGCGCTTCTGCATGACGTATTAGCTCAAGTCACATCACTTCCGCCAAGCAGACAGGCTGTTTACAGCCGCGTTAACTTTGTAGAGAGCTTACTATCGGCAAGTGTGCCGTTAGAAAATATTTCAGCTGAGCGACCTGTCGAGTGGCTACCTATGCATACCGTAGCCAGCGTACTGACCGAGGGTGTAAATCAGGCTAAAGTCTTACAAGATACCAGAGCACAGGCTTTGGCAATTGGAGAACTCAGTAAGCTGTATAGCTACACCCAGCAGTGGGAAGCCGTCAAAGATCTTTCACAACAGGCCATTGCACTCTCCCAAGGCAACAACGCTCAAGATATGGCCTACCGTTGGCATCGTCAGCTGGGGAAGGCATACCAGCAGCAGGGAAATGCTGAAAAAGCGATTGCCAGCTACACAGCCGCTGTCGATTCTTTGGCCAGTATCCGACGAGACCTGCTTGCGACAAATGCAGATGTACAGTACTCCTTTCGAGAAAGTGTCGAGCCCGTATATCGCGAGCTAGTCAGCTTGCTGCTGCTACCAGAAGCACCAAGCCAGCACGCACTGAGCCGGGCAAGGGCCACCATCGAAGAGCTGCAGCTTGCAGAAATGGAAAACTATTTCCGATCTGCCTGTATCGATTCTGAGTCGGAGTTTATCGATAGGTTAGACCCTGAAGCTGCCGTTCTATATCCCATAGTGCTATCAGATAGAGTAGAGGTCATTGTGTCTCTGCCGGATTCACCTTTGCAGCACCATCGCACCTGGCAAAGCGAACAAGACACCAATCAAACGATTCAAAATCTTTATCGCTACTTCAATCCTGCCTTTCCAGATAGCAGACGGCTAACTCTCTCCCAAGCGGTATACAGCTGGTTAATTACACCGATAGAAACAACACTTTCAGCCAAACATATCAACACCCTGGTGTTTGTACTTGATGGTCAATTTCGGAGAATTCCGATGGGCGCACTCTACGACGGAGAACGCTATTTATTGGAGAAATATGCGATCGCCCTCACCCCGGGCATGAAGCTGCTTGGCCCCCATTTTCAAAATCCTAAGCCTCTACAAGCGCTCATGCTTGGGCTCACACAAGCCCGTAATGGATTTTCTGCACTGCCCGGTGTCAAAACAGAGCTAGAACAGGTCGCCAACAGTGTAAGTGCGGAAGTTCTCTTCGATCAGGCCTTTACAAAAGAGAAACTTGCCTCTGAAATCGACCGCATTCCTTTCCCTGTTTTGCATCTAGCCACTCACGGACAGTTCAGCTCTAACCTGGCCGACACTTTTTTGTTAGCTTGGGACGACAAAATCACCATCAGCGATTTAGACAGTTTGCTGCGAGCAAGGCGCGAACAGTCAGAGCCGATTGAGCTGATGGTGTTGAGCGCCTGCCAAACTGCAGAAGGCGACGACAGAGCAGCTTTGGGGCTTGCGGGCATGGCCATTCGCTCTGGTGCGCGGAGCACGCTGGCCACCCTATGGTCGGTCAACGACAGCTCTACCGCCGCCCTAGTTTCAGAATTTTATCAGGAGCTGACAAACGCGCAGCTCAGTAAGGCTGAAGCGCTGCGCCGCGCCCAAGTAAAGATTTTGAAAACCCCGAAATATTCCCATCCCTACTACTGGTCTGCGTTTGTTTTAATTGGGAACTGGCTATCTTAAAAACGGTCTTCGGACGCTATGAACAAGAAAACTCTTTTCTGCATTGCATCACTCGCTACAGTCTCGCTCTCATCACTGACGGTCATCCTCAGCGCAGTTGCTGAACCCCTCCCCTGGAAATCTAACCAGTTGACCCGTCGCGTTTTCAACCCTCAGACTTCAGCCGTCCGCATCGGATTTGTTCCGCCTGCAGGAGAAGGCACACCCAGGCACACCCGAGGCGCCGCTTCTCGCACAGGCTGCGACGCGCTACAGATTTTACCTGAGAGCGTTTCTGGGCTCACCACAGAACCCAGACCGCTCATACCAGCCTACTTCAGTGAAAATGTCAATGAGGTATTGCTCGCCATTGAGGCCGCAGATGGCAGTGAATTCTATGAGTATGCCAGCGGCAAAACAATTTCACTTCCCGCAGGCGGTGGCGTTGCCACTGTGCCACTACCCGACGCTCTGGTAGAACTCGCACCCAACAAACAATACACTTGGTCCATCATTTTGATTTGCGGGGACGAAGAAATTGGGCCTAGCACGCCTGTGATTAGAGGCGATATCAAAAGAGTAGACCCGATTCTAACGCCGACTGAGCGCGCCACAACGCCACTAGCAGAAAAAGAGAAGCTATACGGACAGGCAGGACTTTGGTACGACCTGATTGCCACCATGACTTTGATGCAGGAGGCTAATCCTGACAATCCTCAGCTAACGCAAAGGTGGGAATCGCTTTTGAGGTCGGTCGGGTTGGATGGTGTCTTTGAGGACAATGCATAGGTAAACGGGACGGAGAAGGGATCAATCCAACGCCAGCCATGGGCTGAGGGAGTGCTATGAGATGAGTATCACTAGACCTGATTTCCCAGAGTTGGGCACTCTATGTACATCGCATGGAAGCATACCGTCAGGAAGCATACCGCCAGAATGTTCTCAAAGCTCAAATGCCGGGTTCATATTGGGCATCAGATAGCCGCCGTTGGGGTCAGTGCAATTGGCATCTTATCGCTTGCCACATTTACTGGTGCCTTCGAAGCATTCGAGCTTGGCTTTTTAGATCAGTTTTTTAGGCTGAGTGCCAAAAAAGATCTGGTGAATGCGCACATTCTTGTCGTCACTATTGATGAAAGCGATATCTCAAATGCTGGTCACTGGCCGATTTCTGATGGGATGCTCTCTGAAGTCGTCGAAAAAATTATCGTTCACGAACCTACGGCTGTCGGACTAGACCTCTATCGCAACCTACAGATAGAACCAGGTTCTGCCCAGCTAACCAAAACCTTTGAAACGTATGCCAATGTTTTTGGCGTTGAGAAAGTGGCCGGCCAACCGGTTGCGCCCCACGGCAGGCTAGCATCTCTAGACCAGACCGCTGCAGCTGATGTGCTAGTCGATACGGATGGCCGCGTACGCCGGGGATTACTGTCGTTGCGATCGCACGACGATAAGGTCAAACCGGGCTTAGCAACGGCGCTGGCTTTAGAGTCTCTAGCCCAGAGAAATATTTTCCCCGAAGTGCTAGATGGAGAGGGGCTACTCCTACAGGTTGGCAAGACAAAAATTCGACGTTTTGAAAAGAACGATGGTGGTTATGTCAACGCAGACCACCGTGGGTTTCAGGTGCTGATGAATTATCAGGCCGACTATCATCAGTTTGAGACGGTCTCAATGACAGCGGTCTTGAATGGAGAACTCACAGACGCGCAGGTCCGCGATCGCATTGTTTTAGTAGGGTCTACAGCCATCAGCCTCAATGATCTCTTCTACACACCATTCGATAGAAGTGAGCAGGTAGCCGGTGTATTCTTACACGCCCATTTGACCAGTCAGCTAATCCACGCCGCGCTGGAGGGCAAACCTTTCTTAAGAACAGTACCAGACTATCTAGAATGGCTGTGGACAGGGGTTTGGGTGGGCATTTGCCTCAGTGTAAATCATGCAATTCTGTACAGCAAATCCTTGAAGTCGGAGTTACAACCCTGGCAGATCTTGATTCGCCTCGGAGGGATTTGGTTTGGTATTGGCGCAGCGGGCTACTGTTGCTTGCTGGCAGGCTGGTGGCTACCTATTGCCATACCGCTGACATCTGTGCTGCTGACAACCGGGATAGGCATTGGCTATCGCAACGCTCAGCTACAAAACTTAGCCGCTTTCGATGAACTCACACAAGTCGCCAATCGCAGATATTTTGACCAGCATTTGGCAAACGCGCTGAGGCAAAATAAGCAGCTGTCGCTGATATTGTGCGATGTAGACTATTTCAAAGCTTACAACGACCTCTACGGTCATCCAGCAGGCGACGATTGTCTAAGGAAGGTAGCCCAAGGCATCAAATCCACCGTTCGCAGTGAAGACTTGGTTGCTCGCTACGGGGGGGAAGAGTTTGTCATCGTTCTCACTGACACCACCGAAGAGATGGCAAGCTCAGCCACCGAGAGAATTCAAAACCACATCAGAGGGCTATCTATTCCTCATGGGGGCTCTCAGGTAAACAGCTGTGTGACCTTAAGCTTTGGCTTAGCCAGTTCCTCACGTCACTACAGCACCGCCCCCAGTGAACTGATAGACTACGCCGACAAGGCTCTATACGAGGCCAAGCAGGCTGGCCGAGACCGTTTAGTCGTGAGCAACTGGCAGGACTTGAAAGATCGAGATACCGATGGCTTATCCCACGAAGAGGCAGCTTAGCATGGGATTTTCTGTTGTATGGCCTGAGCCGCTAGCACTTAGCATAGACGAGTCGCCTAGCAAGCATCCACTGACGCAACAATGGATATTGAGATTCGAAATTTTTGCGCCCAAGACATTCAGGATCTAACCCAGCTATACAATCAGTTCATTCTCCAAACGCCGACAACATTCGACCTAGAACCCTACACGATTGAACAGCGGCGCGATCGCTGGTTGCAGCATTACGCCAAAACAGGCAGGCATCGGCTACTGGTAGCTGAGCATGACGGGCAGGTCATCGGATATGCCAGCAGCAGCCCGTTCAATGCTAAGGCTGCCTACCAAACATCAGTAGAAACCAGTATCTACATCGACCCCGAATTTCATGGAAAAGGGATTGGAAGCTCGCTGTATACCGGCCTATTTACCGCACTTAGCAACGAAGATGTGCACAGGGCCTACGCAGGCATTACCATCCCCAACAAGAGTTCGATTGCCATACACCAAAAATTTGGATTTGAGCAAGTAGGAATCCTCCGAGAGGTAGGGCGAAAGTTTGATCAGTATTGGGATGTTGCCTGGTACGAGAAAAAACTAAACTCGTCTCACACCATCAGTTCGTAAGCCAGGTAAGGACATCAAAAGAAAGCGCCCTCAGCCGATAACGGCGAAGGGCGCACAGTTCATGGAGCGTAGACACACTCACTGAAGAGATACCTACTTGCTCTGCTTAGGAGATCAAAAAGGATTAACGTCAAAAAGGATTAACGAGAAAGGGAGATCAACCCTGTACTCTACAGGCCTAGAACAGGTAGCCAACACCAACGGTGAAGTCTACTTCGTCGTCGTCAGCAAACGGGGAGTAGCTGATGGTGCCGTTTGCGACGTAGTTTTGTGCGAAGCGGTAGTCTGTTCCAGCAACGAGAGAGAAATCGATGTCGCTGTCGTCACCGATGTCACCAGAGACACCCGCGCCTACAAAGGGGTTGAAGGCAGCTCGGCCAGTGCCAATTGTGTTGAAGTCGTAGGTGATGGGCACTAGATAGGTGAGATCTTCATCGTCGTCGAAGTCGAAGTCTGTTGCTACTTCGGGACGAATGGAGAAATTGTCACCCAGTGAGAACTTACCGTTAACAGCAAAGCCGTCATCACCGCCACCAATGCCAACATAGTTGTAGTTGGGTGCTTGCTGGGCAAAGGCACCGGAAGGAATTGCTAGGAGCGCGGCAGCTGCAAGACCAAGCGGAGCCCAAATACGTGAGATTTTCATGATGTATCCTCCGAAAGGAAACTAGAGAAACAACGGAAATGTTGTCAGGAGTGATTTGGAGCTTCTGTGGCCTTTACGCTTTTCTGGTGGGCTTAGTTGTTAGGCTTTTTAGCAACACGCAAAAAGGAAAGGTTGAGAAGGCAGCGAAAGAAACGGTTGTTTGACCAAAAAGGTTTGTTTCGTTTCGCATGGTTTAGTTGTATCTTTGGCGACAAGTCACTGCGTTTTCGGCATGGACACTTTGCAAGGGTGGACCAGCAAATATCTCCCCCAAAGGTAATATTTTCGTTGTTTTACAGTGTGCCAGTTGATGGTGATGGTCTGTGTGAACAGCTGCGATCGCTATCGCAGTCGTGGCTGCCATATTCGCGGCAATAGCATTGGTGGCTATAGTGTTCGTGAAAGGAGACATAAGAGGAGCACCCCGAACAGATGGATGGACTCATCACAGGTGAAGATGGTCGCTGCCGATGCTGGTGGCCCGGAGACAAAGCAGACTACATTGCCTACCACGACAATGAGTGGGGCGTCCCAGTCGGCGATGACCACAAACTGTTCGAGAAACTCTCGCTCGAAGGATTTCAGTCTGGATTGAGCTGGTTAACGATACTGCGCAAAAGAGAGAATTTTCGCGCGGCGTTTGCGGGGTTTGACTTTACCCAAATTGCACAGTACACCTCAGCAGATGTAGAAAGGCTGCTGCAAGACAAGGGGATTGTCCGGCACCGAAAGAAAATAGAGTCTGTGATTAACAACGCGGCGCGCGCCTGTGAAGTCGTAGAAGAATTTGGCTCACTAGCAGCGTACTTTTGGCGGTACGAACCCGCACCTGAGGACCGGCCAGTACGCTACGACTACCAAACGCTCAGCACCCTCGCCAAGACACCAGAATCGACAGCCATGAGCAAAGACCTCAAAAAACGCGGCTGGTCTTTTGTCGGTCCGACAACGGCCTATGCCTTTATGCAGTCTATGGGCATCGTGAACGACCACTTAGAAGGCTGTGAGTGGCGATCGCACGTAGAAGCCCTCAGAGCCGACTTTCAGCGTCCGCACTGACCCGACTCAATTTAGCGACGGGCACTACTTGCCCGTCGCAACAGACCCAGACCGCTAAGCATTAGCATCGACAGTATGCTGACAGGCTCAGGCACTTTGACAGGAGACGGTGAGCTAGGAAGCGGAGAAGCACCCGGTGTAGGCGCTTGTTCCGAGATAGGCTTAGGCACAGGGTCTGGCATAGGGCCTGGCTGCTCCGGCTCTGGCTGTTCTGATTCTGGCTGCTCTGGTTCCGGCTGCTCTGGTCCTGGCTGCTCTGGTTCTGGCGCAGCGTCGGGCATGGGCACAATCACTTCTTCTACCGGCTCTAGTAGGTCATTTGGGAGCGCCGTATTGAAATTGATATTGTCGATGAAGAAGTCGTAAGCACCCTCAGAGAATCTGGGGGCTAGCGCTTCTGCGGAGGTATCGGGGGTGATAGTGATTCTTTTTCCCGCTGCCTGGAAGCCAATTTTTTGGAAGCCACTCTGCAAGTTAGACAGCAGCGAAAAGGTCGAAAAGTTACCAATATCATCGGCGACCGTGTAGTCCAGCGGCAGCGGAATACCGTTGAATACGTCTAAGAAGAAGTTTTCGACGGGAGTTTCGAACTCTATGACCAGTGGATTTTGACGAGTGGGGTTGTTACGGATGCCGTCGGCCTCAAGGTTATTTGCCGTACCGTAGGTCGAAGTTTGGTTCGCAGGCGCGTTGGTCGCGTTGGTTAAGATGACGCCGCCGCTGAAGCGAACGTTACCTGCTGAGGTGTCAACGTTTAAGATTTGAGCATCGCCTGCGCTATTAAAGAAACGGGGCCCGGACAGGCCCTGATCGTCAAAATTGATAGCGACGGCTAGTGCAGGCGCACCCCCACCAACCACACTCAAACCGACTAAGGAGGCAGCTGAGAGCGTGCCAAATAAACAAGCTTTCTGCATGTAGACTTCTTTCATAACCAGCGCTTTTAGAACTATCTTGTGTATCGGCCTGGTGTACTGGCCAACTGTCGTTAGGGTTTTGGAAGATGCCTGTCTGAAAGGGGGTTATTTGAAGCAGCGATCCTTTTCTTGACCTTACTTAGAACGATGTGAACTGCTCGCTCCCTGTACTTTTACCTACTTTTTCCTGTATTTTCCCTATAAAATAGTAAATTTAGCCACTACAAATCCAACAAAGTAGCTTGATACTTCATGCCAAATTCACATAAAAAGCACTGAAAAAAATTAATCTTCACAGAGGCGTCTTGACTTCAGAACTAACGCTCATCCTGTAGCTCAAGACACAAATTTCCGCCTAGCCCCTTAACCGCAGCGGCATGATCAGGGAGAATAGTTTCATTAATTTTTTCAAAGTCAAACGAAGCGAGTGAGCTGCGCCCCTCAATTGCTTCGTAGGCTTTAAAGCAGCATTCACGTATTAGGACATAGCTCATGACAGCAACCCAAGCTAAGCCCCAATCCACTTTCCCCATTGACCTTAGTGCTTATAAACGCATTACGCTAGACCCTTCGAACAATCAGCTGACGGATGAGCAGCGTGAGGCACTCAAGGCAAATATTCAGCTTTGCCGCGAAGCCATTGTGTTTTTTACAGCGACAGGAGGCGCACGGGGCGTGGGAGGCCACACGGGCGGTCCCTACGACACGGTGCCTGAAGTCATGATTTTGGACGCGCTCTTCCGAGGCAATCCCGACAAGTTTGTGCCTACTTTCTTCGATGAAGCGGGCCATCGGGTCGGTACGCAGTATCTAATGAGCACGCTAAATGGTGATTTGCCAGCTGAGCAGCTCATGCAGTACCGGGCGGCTGACTCCAAGCTACCGGGTCACCCTGAGCTAGGTCTGACGCCGGGCGTGAAGTTTAGCTCTGGGCGCCTGGGTCATATGTGGCCCTTTGTGAATGGTGTAGCACTGGCAAACCCTGGGAAAACGACTTTTCTGTTGGGTTCTGACGGTGCGCAGCAGGAAGGGGACGATGCTGAAGCAGCTCGTTTGGCAGCGGCACAGGGCATTAACGTGAAGCTAATCATCGATGACAATGACGTGACCATTGCGGGTCACCCTTCTGAGTATTTGGGTGGCTACAGCGTGCAGAAAACGCTAGAAGGTCACGGGATAAAGACATTGGTCAATGACGGTGAAGATATCGATGCGCTGTATGCCAATATCTGTGAGGCGATCGCAACCGATGGTCCTATTGCCGTTATCTGCAAGCGCCCCATGACCGTGGGCATTGAAGGGCTAGAAGGCAGCACTCACGGCCACGATGTCATTCCCACCGACTTAGCCATCAAGTATCTAGAAAAGCACGGTCGTCAGGAAGCCGCTGACTATCTCAAGAATATTGAGAAGCCCAAGCATAGCTATGAGTTTATGGGATCTAGCGATGAGGTTGGCTCCAATCGCAACGTCTTTGGTCAGGCTGCGGTAGAAGTGCTAGGCAAGATGAGCGACGCCGAACGCAAAGAGAAGGTGCTGGTTGTGGACTGTGACCTAGAAGGTTCCTGCGGCCTCAATCACATTCACAAGGCATACCCAGAAATCTTTGTAAGCGGCGGCATTATGGAGCGGGGGAACCTCTCTGCGGCGGCAGGCTTCGGTATGGAGAAAGGGAAGCAGGGTATTTTTGCAACCTTTAGCGCATTTTTAGAGATGTGCATTTCTGAAATTACGATGGCGCGCTTGAACAAGGCGAACTTGCTCTGTCACTTCTCCCACTCTGGGATTGATGACATGGCCGATAATACTTGCCACTTCGGCATCAACAACATGTTTGCCGACAATGGCCTAGATGACGGCTACGAAACGCGCCTGTATTTCCCTGCGGATGCCCATCAAATGAAGGCCTGTGTAGAAAAGGTCTTCCACGACCCTGGGTTGCGATTTATCTTCTCTACTCGCGCCAAGGTGCCCATGCTGCAGGATACAGATGGCAAGGCGCTATATGAGGGTGAATACCAGTTCATCCCAGGCAAAGATGATGTGGTTCGTGAAGGTACGGATGGCTACATTGTGAGCTTTGGCGATGGCCTTTACCGCGCCCTAGATGCGGTTGAGCGCTTGAAGCAGGAAGGCTTGAATATCGGCTTGATCAACAAGTCTACGCTCAATGTTGTCGATGAGCAGATGATGGAGAAGGTCGGTAAGGCACCTCTAGTCATGGTGGTTGAATCGTTTAACGAGAAGACTGGTCTGGGTGCTCGCTATGGTACCTGGCTGCTAGAGCGCGGCTACACGCCCAAGTTTGCTCACGCAGGTACGCACGAAGAAGGGGGCGGTGGCCTCTGGGAGCAGTTCTACCATCAGGGCTTGGATCCTGAGAGCATCATGCAGAAGGTGAAGCAGCTGGCTGCGAAGTAAGTTTGGGTTCACTTTCCTAACGCTTATCGATTCAGCTTGAATGTTTAACGATTAGGCTCTCCTGGAAAAACGCTAGGGGAGCCTGATAGCTTTAAATGCTCAGACTTATTCAAAAAATGCTCAGACTTATTCAAATCAGCGCTAGGTGGGATGGTCCAGGCGACGCTCAATGGAGGTGTATGATTCTAGGTAGGTATACCTAAGTTATTTTTGGAGCGATCGCACCATGGCCGCAGAATACATTGCAGACGAAGCCGCATTTGACGCGTTGGTAACAGACCAGTCTGTCGTCGTCGTCGACTGCACGGCTAGCTGGTGCGGGCCCTGCAAGCTGGTCGCTCCGCTGATGGATCAGCTAGCAGATGAATTTGAAGGGAAGGCGACGGTCTCAAAGCTGGACCTAGACAGTAATAAAGCGGTGGCTAAGCGGTTTGGCATCAAGAGCATTCCTGCCGTGATGGTGTTTAAAAACGGTGAGCTGATGGATACGCTGGTGGGTGTGAAGCCCTATTCCACCTTTAGCGAGGCGGTTACCAGCTACCTCTAAGCGCACCTCTAGAACTGGATTGTGAGCATGCCAGATCCCAATAAGCCCGATCCAAATAGGCCAGATCCAAATAGGCCCGATCCAAATTTAATTAAAATCCCGCCTGAGACCCTGTTCGCGATTTTGGTAGCGGCGATACTCATCCCTCTACTGTTGACGGGGTTCATTTCTCAGTGAGTTTTTTGCGTAATTACCTATGTCTCGCCTGTTTATGCACCTGTGAGTAAAGGGCGTAAGCCGTCGCCAGCAAACGTTGCAGCAAGGAAGTCATAAAAAGAACCTGACTATCGGGCGATCGCACGGGGCAATCTTACGAGATTGTCCACTAGCCTAATATCAAAATTATTTTGTGATGTAGTCTGGGTGAAACCCTCTCTGATGTTGGCTTGATGTTGGCTTTTGTTTGAACTGAATCTTTGAGTTTAGGAGTCGCCGTATGTGTGGAATTGTTGGGTATATTGGCACGCGTGCCGCCAGCGGTATTTTGATTGAAGGGTTGAAAACGCTGGAATATCGCGGCTACGACTCGGCAGGGGTCGCCACGATTTCGGAAGGGCAGCTGCAGAGAACGCGAGCAAAGGGCAAGCTGGTCAATTTGCAAACGAAGCTAGAAGGTCTAGAAGATCCGGCGCGCTTAGGTATTGGCCACACCCGCTGGGCAACCCACGGCAAACCCGAAGAACACAACGCCCATCCTCATACCGACGCAGCAGAACGGCTGGCCGTGGTGCAAAATGGCATCATTGAAAACTACCGCGAGCTCCGCGAAGAGCTCAAGGCAAAGGGCTACACATTTCAATCAGATACCGATACTGAGGTGATTCCTCACCTGATTGATGAATACCTAAAGCATCCGCTGGATGGAGCAGTGTTGTCGGGTCAGTCGCAGCTGTTAGAGGCCGTGCGGCAAGCGGTCAATCGTTTGCACGGCGCGTTTGCGCTGGCCATTGTGTCAGTGGATTTTCCAGATGAGCTGATTGTCGTGCGGCAGCAGGCACCGCTGGCGATTGGCTTTGGTCAGGGTGAATTTTTCTGCGCGTCGGATACGCCTGCGATTATGCCGTATACCCAGGCGGTGCTCACGCTCGAAAATGGTGAGCTGGCAAGGCTAACGCCGATGGGCGTAGAGGTATATGAGTTTAGCGGGCATCGGCTCAAGAAGTATCCTCGCACGCTGAACTGGAACCCCATCATGGTAGAGAAGCAGGGGTTTAAGCACTTTATGCTCAAGGAAATTTATGAGCAGCCAGGGGTAGTGCGCACTTGCCTAGAGACCTATTTGGATACGGAATGGGACGCTCAGAGTGCGCGATCGCCCATCAAGCTAGACTTGCCAGATGCGCTGCTAGAGGGCTTACAGCACATTCAGATTGTGGCCTGCGGAACGAGCTGGCACGCCAGCCTAGTAGGCAAGTATCTGCTAGAGCAGGTGGCAGGGATTCCGACGGTGGTGCAATATGCCTCAGAGTTTCGCTATGCGCCCGCCCCGCTGACGCCAAACACCCTGACGATTGGTGTCACCCAATCGGGTGAGACAGCAGATACCTTGGCCGCCCTAGAGATGGAACAAACTCGGCGGGCCGCTCGCGGCGAAGATGACTACTCACCTCGCATGCTGGGCATTACCAACCGTGTCGACAGTTCGCTGGGTCGGCTGATTCCCCATGTGGTGGGGACCATGGCCGGTATTGAAATTGGCGTAGCGGCGACGAAGACATTTGTAGCGCAGCTCATGTCGTTTTACTTTTTAGCGTTGGAGCTAGCATATCGACGCAAGGCTATTTCGCTGACTCGGATGGCGGAGATTATCGAGGGATTGCGGCAGCTTCCGGCGCAGCTAGAGCAGGTGCTGGAAAGTCAGGAACGCTATGTGGAGGAGCTGTCTCACGACTTTTCAGAAACGCAAGATTTTATCTTTATTGGGCGAGGCATTAACTATCCAATTGCGCTAGAGGGTGCGCTGAAGCTAAAGGAAATCAGCTACATTCACGCAGAGGGCTACCCGGCAGGTGAGATGAAGCACGGGCCGATTGCGCTGCTCGATGAGAAGGTTCCGGTAGTGGCGATCGCCACCCGTGGCACCGTCTACGAAAAAGTGCTCTCCAATGCGCAAGAAGCTAAAGCCCGCGATGCCCAGCTAATTGGTGTAGTGCCAATGAACGATGCGGAAGCAGAGGAAACCTTTGATTCGTTACTGCCCGTGCCAGATGTCGATGAGCTACTGTCACCCATGCTGACCGTGATTCCAGTGCAGCTGCTGTCGTACCACATTGCAGCCCGGCGAGGCCTAGATGTGGATCAGCCTCGAAACTTAGCAAAATCTGTGACGGTGGAATAGCTGGCTGGAATCGGTTTGTCCTAAGGGATTGCGAGGAGGGGAGACGGCGATCGCGCCTCCCCTTCAACCCACTAAAATGTAAAGGCCAACTGGACGGTTTAACCTATGAAAGCTGAGATAGGGCCGCTTACGATACAGATAAACTGACTACCGACAAACTGACGAGTACAGACTTCAACATTCTTGCTAAATAACCTGCTCGCTCTCCTTATCAAAGAGATGAAACCGAGTCAGGTCAAACTGAAGATCGACCTTCTCCTGCGCTGTGACCTTCGCCCTCGGGTCTAGCCGAGCAATAAACTTCGTTCCCTCGGGCAGCTCAAAGTGCACAATCACCTCGTAGCCCATCAGCTCTACGACTTTTGCGATCGCAGGAATGCTCACAGGCTGAATGCCAGGTGGAACATACTGCGGATGATAAATGCCCTCTGGCCGAATGCCCAAAATCACCGGACGGCCCGAGAATTCGCTGTAGCGATGCAGGCGGTCGGCAGGAATTGGTACCGTAATGCCACCATCGGTTTTAATCACCAGCTCCCCATTCGACTTCAGCAGTCGGCCGTTGAAAAAATTCATCGAAGGACTGCCCAAAAATCCAGCGACAAACACATTACTGGGGTGCTCGTAGACGTTCTGTGGCGTGTCTATCTGCTGCAAAATGCCCTTGTTCATCACCGCAATGCGGGTGCCCATGGTCATGGCTTCTGCCTGGTCGTGGGTAACGTATACAAAGGTGGTGCCGACCTTTTTGTGCAGCTCGCTGAGTTCTGCGCGGGCCTGTACCCGGAGCTTGGCATCCAGGTTCGATAGGGGCTCGTCCATCAGAAAAACGGCAGGCGATCGCACGATTGCCCGGCCTAGCGCCACCCGCTGCCGCTGGCCCCCCGAGAGTTGCTTGGGCTTTCTATCGAGCAGCTGCTCAATACCGAGCTGCTTGGCGGCTTCCTCTACCCGCTTCCTAATTTCTTTTTTGCCGACCCCTTTTAGGTCTAGGCTAAAGCCCATATTTTCTGCCACCGTCATGTGCGGATAGAGCGCATAAGACTGAAACACCATCGCAATATCGCGATCTTTCGGCGTGACATTGTTCACCCGCTGACCGTCGATGTAGATATTGCCGCTGCTAATATCTTCGAGCCCGGCCAGCATGCGCAGAGAAGTAGTTTTGCCGCAGCCCGAAGGACCCACAAGGACTAGAAATTCTTTGTCTTCTAGTTCGATATTGAGGTCTTTTACAGCGGTAAAGCCGTTTTCATATTGTTTGGTAACTTGTTCAAAAACAACGCTAGACATGGTTAGTAAGAGGGAGCTACAGAAGGAAGGGTTAAAAAGTTAGCCATTGAAAGCTAGCCATTGAAAGTTAGCCTTTGATAGAGCCTGCCAAGAGGCCGCGCACGAAGTAGCGCTGCAAAGCGAAGAAAACGGTCATGGGCACTAGCATGGAGATGAATGCACCCGAGGTGAGTAAGAACCAGTCTTGACCCCGGTCGCCCACGATGTTCCTAAGCACGAGGGTCACCGGGGCGACGTCTTGGTTGCCGCCTAGGTATACCAGAGCCACTAGCAGATCGTTCCAAACCCATAGGAACTGGAAGACCGCAAAGGATGCGATCGCAGGCATGCTCAATGGCACAATGATACGAGTAAATACGTTCAAATACGACGCCCCATCGACGGCGGCGGCTTCTATCAGGTCTCTGGGTAGCGAGCCAATATAGTTGCGCAGCAGGTACACGCCCAGGGGCAGACCATAGGCCGCATGGGCCAGCCATACCGCCAAGAAGGTGCTAGAAATGCCCAACACATTGTAGGCCCGCAAAATCGGAATCAGCGTCATCTGTAGCGGCACGACAAGTAGACCTACCGTGATAATAAAGATCGTCTGCCGACCTGGAAAGTCCATCCAGGCAAGGGCATAGGCCGCAAAAGTTGCGATCGCAATCGGAATTACCGTCGCCGGAATCGAAATCACCAGACTGTTGATAAAGGCCTGACCCATGCCAGCAGCCAGCACATCTCGATAGTTACTCAGTGTAAACTGCGTGAACTCTAGCGGATTGAGGAAGACCGTCCACCAGCCGCTGGTCACCAGCGCATCGGGCGGACGAAATGAACTGATCAATAGGCCAAAGGTGGGCAGCGTCCAAAGGATGGCAAGCGCAATCACTGCAAAGTGGACAGGGGCCTTGGCCATGAACCTGTCAAACTTAGATTGTTCTTTGCGCTTGGCAACGTAGTTGGGCTGAGGATCTTTTTTGGGGCCCTTGGGATAGTCTCTTTTCGGTTGCTTTTGGGGGCCGCCTGTTCTTCCGAGCGATGGGTCGACAGGCTGAGAGTTGGTATAAGTCATCGGTTAAGCTCCTGCTGACGGAATCGGCGAATATTGGCCACCATCACCGGGATGACGGCGATGAGAAGAATCACTGCGATCGCACTTCCCCGTCCGTAGTTTCTAAAGTTAAACATTTCTCTGATCATGCGGCTGGCAATCACATCGGTGCCTAAGTTGCCACCCGTCATCACAAACACGATGTCAAATACCTTCAGCACCAACACAATCACCGTCGTCGACACCACCAAAATCGTCGGCATAATCATCGGGATGATCACCCGCCGGAAGATTTGCACTTCATTGGCACCATCTACCCGGGCCGCTTCTAGCACATCATCGGGCACACCTTTTACCGCCGAAGAGAGCAGCACCATGCAAAATCCCGTTTGCAGCCAAATCATAATGGCAATCAGCGCAAAGTTGTTGATCGCCGGGTTCACCAGCCACCCCACTGGCTCAAAGCCGAGCCCAGTCACAATGGCATTGAGCACACCGATCTGTTCTGCCTCAGCAGGCCGGTAAGCATAGATAAATCGCCAGATCACACTCGCGCCCACAAACGAGATAGCCATCGGCAAAAAGATTAGCGATTTGGCCACCTGCTCATACTTCACACGGTCGATTAGCACCGCAATCACCAAACCCAAAAAGACACTAATTCCCGTTACCAACACCAGCCATAGCAAGTTGTTGCGAAACGTAGTTAGCGTATCGGGCGCAGTCAATACAAAAATATAGTTTTGCAGCCCTACAAACACATTGGAGCTAGGTCCAAAAAAGCTGAGATAAAA